>JADJPV010000001.1:2285000-2575668 GCA_016713085.1 Chitinophagaceae bacterium
GCACAAAAGAAGCACCGGCAGCAAATTTTTCTTTCGCATCATCGCCGGTAAAAATCCCTCCGCTTGCCATGATGGGAATACTGCCATTTGTTTTTTGGTGAATGTACTGTACGATTTCAGTTGCTCTTGTTGTAAGAGGCTTGCCGCTTAGTCCGCCTGTCTCACGACTCACAACTGACGATGCAGCACTTAAATTATCTCTGCTGATTGTTGTATTAGCCGCAACCAATCCATCTAACTGAATTTCCTGTGCCAGGTCAATGACATCATCTAACTGTGATTGAGTAAGGTCCGGAGCAATCTTCAGCAGAATAGGTTTTTGAACTCCGTTATCACTCTTCAGTTTTAAACGCTCTGCTCTCAGTGTTTGCAGGTGTGATAATATTTTTCGCAGCGAATCTTTCTCCTGTAGTTCACGCAAACCGGGCGTATTAGGACTGCTTACATTCACTACGAAGTAATCAACAAAATCAAACAATTCATTAAAGCAGATTTCATAATCTTTCCATGCATCTTCGTTTGGAGTGATTTTGTTTTTGCCAATATTACCACCTATAATCAGCCGGGGGTTGTTAGTCGATAGTCCTGTGTCATTACTATCGGCTATCGGCTTGCGGCTATTTACTTTTTCTTTCCATTCTCTCAATCTGTCCACCACCGCTTTCACTCCTTCGTTATTAAATCCCATGCGGTTAATAATTGCCTGATCTTCGGGTAAACGAAACAGGCGTGGTCTGTCATTTCCAGGCTGGGCCAATGGAGTTACAGTTCCAATTTCAACAAAACCAAAACCAAGCACTTCAAGTTCCTGCAGGTAACTGGCATTCTTATCAAAGCCGGCCGCAAGCCCAACCGGATTTGGGAATTGCAGTCCCCACATTTCAGTTTGTAATTTTTTTGACGATGGTCTGAAGCCTGATGCAAGAATCTTCCGCAGAAAGCCAATGGAACAAAATGCATTGAGCGCATTCATGGCGAAGTAGTGCACTTTTTCAGGGTCAAACAAAAAGAAAAAGGAGCGTATCAGCTTGTACATGGGTGCGAAGATAATCTGCAAAACCGGATCAGAAATTAACAGCAATCATTTGTATAGATTTATTTTGAAACCTTACCTTTGATATAGAAGGTTGCATAAACAACTATTCCGGTTGATGGCAAATGGGTCATAGTCCATTGCGAATACAAACTTGCCTTTAACCATGGACTATGAACCATGAACTCTAATACTTTCAAACATGCAGGAAGCATATATCGTTGCCGGTTTCAGAACCGCTGTTGGTAAATCAAAACGGGGAGTGTTCCGTTTCACCCGTCCCGATGACCTTGCTATTGATGTGATTAAAGGTTTGCTGGCTTCAGTGCCGCAACTTGATCCCAAACAGGTGGACGATGTAATTGTGGGAAATGCTGTGCCTGAAGCCGAACAGGGATTACAGGTGGGCCGTATCATTGCAGCAAGAGCAGTAGGTGTTCATGCACCGGGTATGACGGTGAACAGGTATTGTGCCAGTGGTTTGGAAACAATTGCCATTGCCACTGCAAAGATCAGGATGGGGATGGCCGAATGTATTATTGCAGGCGGTACTGAAAGCATGAGCCTGGTTCCTACTGCCGGATGGAAAACTGTTCCTGCTTATTCTATTGCAAAAGACGAACCCGACTATTATCTCAGCATGGGATTAACAGCTGAAGCAGTTGCAAAAGATTATAATGTGAGTCGGGCAGACCAGGATGAGTTTGCATTCAACTCTCACAGGAAAGCAAAAGCTGCAATTGAAAATGGCTATTTCAAAAGCGGTATTCTTCCAATCAATGTAGAAGAAGTGTACCTCGATGCAAAAGGAAAAAAACAAAAAAGAAATTATACAGTTGATACCGATGAAGGTGTTCGTGCTGATACAACCATTGAAGCATTGAGTAAATTAAAATCTGCCTTTGCAGTAAATGGAACTGTTACTGCAGGTAACGCATCACAAACAAGTGATGGCTCTGCATTTGTACTGGTGATGAGTGAACGTTTGATCAATCAACTGGGATTAAAACCAATTGCACGTTTGGTAAATTGTGTATCAGCTGGTGTATCTCCACGCATTATGGGTATTGGTCCTGTTGAAGCTATACCAAAAGTATTGAAGCAGGCAGGAATGAACCTCAGCGATATTGATCTCATTGAATTGAACGAAGCCTTTGCTTCTCAGTCGCTGGCAGTGATTCGTGAACTGAAGCTCAACCCGGAAATAGTGAACATTAATGGAGGCGCTATTGCATTGGGTCATCCGTTGGGATGCACCGGGGCAAAACTTACTATTCAAATTACCAATGATATGAAACGGCTCAATAAAAAATATGGCATTGTTTCAGCCTGTGTTGGCGGTGGACAGGGTATTGCCGGTATCATTGAAAATATTTCGTAAACTAAGCACTGGAGAATGGAAGGGCGGCTTAGGCCGCTCTTTTTTTGCTTTAAAAACAGGCTTATACAGCGTTATCTGCCGGGATGGCCTCATTATTGTTGCAGTAAAGATTAAACTTTTTGTATTTTTAAAGTCATACTATCGCAATAATCTTCATTTTTTAAACCAACCAAACTATGGATCGCAGAGAGTTCCTGACTGCGGGTAAGAAATCCAGCCCTGCTTTAGCCATTAAAAAATCAATTACTGCCAGAACAGCTTCGGGCATGAATCCATATTCAGGTCCATGGACTAAAAATGAAGTTGTCCATTTACTAAAGCGAACCATGTTTGGCGCAAAGGCGGCTGATGTTACTTATTTCGCCGCAAAAACAATGGGCGAGGCCGTGGATGAATTATTAAATCCAACATCTGCTTTACCCGATCCTCCCGTTAAAGAGTATGATGGTGTAACTGGCGCAACAACTCCTGATAATGATGTAGCTGCAGGAGCAACATGGATCAGCAGTGTCAACAATGATGGTACAATTCAGAGCCGCAGAAGAGCATCCCTAAAAAAATGGTGGACAGGTGCAATGATCAACCAGGACAGAAGTATCCGGGAAAAAATGTTGTTGTTCTGGCATAATCATTTTGCAACAGAAACAGTTGATGTGGGTAACGGAAATCTTCTGTACAAACATGTAAACTTGATGCGTACAGGTGCATTGGGAAATTTTAAACAATTGGTCAGGGATATTACTCTTGATCCTGCCATGCTGGTTTACCTTAATGGCCGTTTCAATACTGCAACTGCACCCGATGAAAATTATGGCCGTGAATTACAGGAGTTGTTTACAATCGGCAAAGAAAGTAATCCAAACTATACAGAGGCTGATGTAAAAGCTGCAGCAAAAGTATTGACTGGCTGGAGGGTTGATACAAACCTCAATACGTTTCCATCTTATTTTACTTCATCAAGGCACGACTCAACAAATAAAGTATTCTCTTCTTTTTATAATAATACAGTCATTACCGGAAGAACAGGCGCAACGGCAGGTGATCTTGAAATAACTGATCTGCTGAATATGATTTTCAGTAAAGATCTTGTTGTGTCAAGATTTATAGCAAAAAAACTATACCGGTTTTTTGTGTATTCAGAAATTGATGCGGCAACAGAAACCAATGTTATTGAACCGCTGGCTTTGCAGCTACGCACAAACAACTGGGAAATAAAACCGGCACTTTCTCTTTTGCTGAAAAGCGAACACTTTTTTGATGTACTTAACCAGGGTGCACAGATCAAAGCACCGCTGGATCATATTATTTCTATCTGCCGTGAATGGAATATTGTATTTCCAAACTCAGTTACTGAATATGCAGATGCTTATGGAATGTGGAACTATATAATGTCGGCAGCAGCCAATGCACAACAGAATATTGGTGATCCTCCGAATGTTGCTGGCTGGCCTGCTTATTATCAAACGCCACAGTATTATGAATTATGGGTAAATTCTGACACTCTTCCCAAACGAAACCAGTTCAGCGATATCATGATTGGAAACGGATATTCGAGAAATGGAAAAAAGATTGTGATTGATGCAGTTGAGTTTACAAAAACATTACCCAATGCAAGTGACCCCAATCAATTGATTATTGATGTACTGGATATCATTTTTCAAATGCCTTTGTCGCAGCAGTCAAGAGATCAGCTGAAGAAAGATTTCCTGCTGACAGGACAGGACCAGGATTATTACTGGACCAATGCATGGCAGGCTTATCTCGCCAGTCCAATCACATCCAACTTTAATATTGTGAATACAAGGTTGCGTGGTTTGTATAAATATTTTATGAACCTGGCAGAGTATCAATTGGCATAAACCAGCTGAAAAAAGATCATCCATAAAAGGACATTACATGAAACGCAGACAATTTCTTCAAAATACAATTCCCGCCGCCATTCTTCCTTCGTTGGTTGATGGTTTTTCTGTAAAAGTGCTGGGCGATAATCCCATCATGGCAGCACTGCTGAATACTTATGTTGAAACCGACAGGGTACTGGTGATCATTCAGCTCAATGGCGGTAATGATGGATTAAACATGGTGATACCTTTAGATCAATACAATAATTATTTTAATGCAAGAAGCAATATTGCCATTGCTCAAAACAAAGTATTGGGTTTAACAGGTAACAATGCTGTTGGTCTGCATCCTTCTATGACCGGGTTGCAATCTTTGTACAATGATGGTAAGCTTCGGGTAGTGCAGGCAGTTGGTTATCCCAATCCGAATTTTTCACATTTCCGTGCTACTGATATCTGGATGAGTGCATCCAACAGTAACGAAGAAATACCAACAGGATGGGCCGGCAGATATTTAAGTGATCAGTACCCAAACTACCCGATTGGTTATCCTAATACAGCAGTACCCGATCCATTGGGTATCCAGATTGGTTCAACAACATCTTTAACTTTCCAGGGACCAAGTGTGAACACAGGGATCAGTATTACAAGTGCTACTAATTTTTATAATCTCATAAATGGTGTGCAGGATCCTGCACCGGCTACACCTGCAGGTGATGCATTACAGTATGTGCGTTTGGTTGCTCAGCAAACTAATCAGTATGCAACACGGATTGTTGCTGCTGCCAGTGCAGTTCCCACACAGGGAGTATACCCAACTGGGAATACATTAGCCGATCAGTTAAAAATTGTTGCAAGATTAGTGAAGGGCGGATTAAAAACAAGAGTCTACATGGTAAGCATGGGTGGCTTTGATACACACTCGCTGCAAACAAATACCGATACATCAACAGGTAATCATGCAACTTTAATGCAGCGTTTAAGCGATGCAATCAAAGCATTCCAGGATGATTTGAAAGGAATGGGTGTAGAGGATCGTGTAATGGGTTTAACATTTTCTGAATTTGGCCGTCGTGTAAAATCTAATGCAAGTGTTGGAACCGATCATGGTGCTGCAGCTCCCATGTTTGTATTTGGCAGCAAAGTAAATCCCGGTGTTACAGGTGTTAACCCAACTATACCTGTGAATGCAACCGTGAACGATAATGTACCCATGCAATATGATTTCAGAAGCGTGTATTCGACTCTTCTGCAGAATTGGTTTTGTGTAGATAATACAACGCTTCAAACCATCATGCTTCAAAATTTTCAACAGTTGGCTTTATGTGCCAATGGCAGTTGCTCCGGTACAACTGGAGTAGATAATACGAATACAGGAATAACCCTAATCTCGAATTATCCCAATCCGTTTACTCAATCAACAACCATCAGCTTTACAACAAAAGGTGGCCACACGTTGGTACAGGTAATGGACGTACTTGGCAGGGTAATTAAAACTCCCGTAGACCAGGAGTATAATCAGCCAGGTACTTACAAAGTAAGTTTTGATTCTTACGGATTGCCCACTGGTGTTTATTATATGCGCTTCCAAAATGGAATGACCCAACAGGTTAAACCAATGCTAAAGGCAAGATAATTTTTAGATTTTATTTGGATCGAAACAAACCTGTTGCATATATTTGCAACAATGTTTCAAAAAAATAGTATAAAGAAAATCCTCTTTTTAATACTTCTGAGTTGCTCTTTTCTTTCGTTGAAAAGTCAGAACAGGACCGCCAGTTTTAAAGGATCTGTAGTGAACAGCTTCACTGGTGAACCTTTGCAGGGAGCAAGTATTTATATCCCCGATATCCGCAGAGGTACTGCGGCAGATTCAAAAGGAAAATTTTCTCTGAAAGATATTCCTGAAGGAAATCACCTCGTTGAAGTTTCATACAGCGGCTTCAGTAGCCAGGTTGAATCAATTCTGATCAAGGATGAAACTGAGAAGGTCTTCAAGTTAAAGCCAACTATTGCAGAAAACAATGAAGTGGTGGTAACAGGTGTTTCTACAGCAACTTCATTAAAGAAAATGACAACACCTGTTGTACTGATGAAACGGCAGGAATTTTTGCAAACCGGATCTTCCAATATCATTGAAGCATTAACAAAAAAACCGGGGATCAGTCAAATGGGAACTGGTCCGGCAGTAAGCAAACCTGTGATTCGTGGCTTGGGTTATAACAGGGTGGTGGTGATCAATGATGGTTTGCGGCAGGAAGGTCAGCAATGGGGTGATGAACATGGAATTGAAGTGGATGAGTACAGTATACAGAAAGCTGAAATCTTAAAAGGACCAGCTTCATTGATGTATGGTTCAGATGCAATAGCAGGTGTCATTAATTTTATTACCAACACACCGATTGCAGAAGGGAATATTAAAGCCAACCTGTTCACTAATTATCAAACCAATAATCAGCAGCGTGGTTTCTTTGGCAATATTGCAGGTAACAAAAAAGGATTTTCATTTAATGTGTATGGTTCTTTAAAAGCTGCAGGTGATTATCAGAATAAATATGATGGTTATGTGTTCAATTCAAAATTCAATGAACACAATGCAGGAGGTTTTATTGGATTGAATAAAAAATGGGGCTACAGTCATTTAGTGTTCAGCAGTTTTAATCAGAAGCTGGGATTGGTGGAAGGAGAGAGGGGCAACGATGGACATTTTATTAAGTTCGGTGGTACAGCATTGGAAGCAATTGCAACCGATGCCGATTTTTCTTCTGTTCATCCATTGGTGCCTTATCAGCATATCATTCATCAAAAGCTGGTAAGTGATAATAGTTTTTTTATGAAAAAAGGGAAGCTGAATGTAAATGTGGGTGTACAGCGTAACCAGCGGATGGAGTTTGGCAATGCAGATGATCCGGAAGAAAGAGAACTGTATTTTGATCTGAAAACAGTTAACTATAATACACAGTATCACATCAACGATTTTCACGACTGGAAACTTTCGTTTGGTTTGAGTGGTATGAATCAGCAGAATAAAAACAAAGGAAATGAAGCCATCATTCCTGATTACCATTTAAATGATGCAGGTGCATTTGCATTTGTACAAAAGAAAGTAAAGCGGTTGAATTTAAGCGGAGGAATCCGTTATGATTACCGCAATATAAGCGGAGCAGAAATGCGTGAAGGAACTGATATTAAGTTTGATGCATTCAGTAAAAATTATTCAAACACATCGGGAAGCGCAGGATTTACTTATGAATTTACAAAAGGGCTGTTACTGCGTTTCAACCTGGCCAAGGGTTTCAGGGCACCGAATATGGCTGAGCTGGGCAGCAATGGTGCTCATGAAGGAACCAACCGATATGAAGTGGGGAACAGAAATCTTCTGTCAGAAAAAAGTTTCCAGGTAGATGCCGGTATTGAATTGAATGCTGAGCATATTTCGTTTGCTGCTTCTTTTTTAATAACAGCATCAGGAATTATATCTTCTTTGAAAAAGCGCCTGATGTATCAGGAAATGATTCTATTATAACAATTGATGGAAATGATTTTTACCTGTTCCGTTTTGTACAGCAGAATGCAAACCTGTACGGCATGGAATTGTCGGTTGATATTCATCCACATCCGCTCGACTGGCTGCACTTTGAAAATTCATTTTCTTTTGTAAGAGGTTTGCTTTTAACTCTGGTTGAAGGGAACAGGAATATTCCGTTTATGCCGGCAGCAAGGGTTTTAAGCGAAGTGAGGTTTGACCTGTTTCAGAAAAATACAAAGGTGGTGAGGAATACTTATTTCAAAGTTGAAGTGGATAAGAATTTTAAACAGTCAAATGCATTTACAACATTCAATACAGAAACAGCTACTGCTTCTTATACCTTACTCAATGCAGGATTGGGAACAGAGATCATTCGAAAAGGAAAAACTGTTGTCAGTATTTATATCGTTGCTGCAAATATTCTGGATGTTGCTTATCAAAATCATCTCAACCGTTTAAAATATGCCGGTGAAAACATGGCTACGGGAAGAACCGGGATTTATAATATGGGCAGGAACTTTAGTTTTAAAGTAAATATTCCTTTGGAATTTTCATGGAATTAATAACTCTGTAAAAGAAGAACCCGGGCGTTTATTGTAATCTATTTGTACTTTCGGGTATGGAATTATCAATTAATACCCCCGCATTATTATTCCCTGCAATTACTTTACTGATGCTGGCTTATACCAACCGGTTTCTTGCACTGGCAAGCCTGGTAAGAAGTCTGCATGATGAATATAATGAACAAAAACAAAGTTCATTAATTCATGGACAGATCAGGAACCTGCATGTACGCATTCGTTTGATCAGAAATATGCAGGCACTTGGTGTACTTAGTTTTTTGCTTTGTGTAGTATGTATGTATCTAATTTTCAAAACATACTTTGTTGCAGCTAACTGGGTATTTGCTGCCAGCTTATTAAGCCTGTTGATGTCATTGATCTACTCATTGATGGAGATCATCCTAAGCACAAGAGCAATTGACATTGAGTTGAGTGATATGGAACTGAAAAAGCAAAGCCTTATCAGAACAATGCTTGATACGGAAGAAAAGAAATCTTAATTGTAATAAGAGATTAATCAGTAGTCAAACTTCTGCGGCTCTGTTGTTTCGTAATCTTCATTGTACCGTATAAAAAAGTAGAGATAAATACTCCGGCTCAACCGCATCATCCACGGCTGCAGTACAACCAGTAAAATAGAATTGATCAGCAACCACCACAGCACACGGTTGTCATCGAATGAAACGCCGATAAATACCAGCCAGACAACAAATGTTGAAACAGAGAGTGCAACTGCAAGTGCATAACTCACATAGCCTGTTCCGTACCAGAAGCCGGGTTCCATATCAAATTTCTGTTTGCATACTTCACACTCAGTATGCATATCAAATGTATGCTTGAAATTATAAGCACTGAAATCTTTAAACAGCTTACCTCTTCTGCAACGGGGACAGTTCATTGATAAAATACTCCACAAATAATTCGGACGAGGCCTGGACGAACCCATGCTTAAAAATTTGCACAAAGGTAGGTTATAGAGCTTTGTGTAAAAGTGATTTCTATCACAAATACATGATCGAATTACTGAGCAACTGCTACAATTTTTTTACGTTCACCAATCTGCTGGCGCCACATGGCATAATACAAACCTTTTTCTTCCAGTAAAGCCTGGTGCGACCCTGTTTCAACCACATCTCCGCCTTCCAGTACATAGATCCTGTCAGCATGCATGATAGTTGACAAACGGTGTGCTATTAAAATAGTGATCTGGTTTCTTTCAGATGAAATATCACGGATGGTAGAAGTAATTTCTTCTTCAGTTATTGAATCAAGCGAAGAAGTTGCCTCATCAAAGATCAGTAATCTTGGTTTGCGTAATAAAGCACGGGCAATGGAGATACGTTGTTTTTCTCCACCGCTTAATTTTAAGCCGCCTTCACCAATCATCGTTTCCAAACCATTTTCTGCCCTGGATAATAAACGCTGGCAGCTTGCCTTATTCAGCACATCGTTAAGCAATGCATCATCTGCATTTGGATTCACAAACAATAAATTTTCTTTGATGGTACCGCTGAACAGCTGTGTATCCTGTGTTACAAAACCAATCTGGTTGCGCAGGTCTTCAAAGTTGATGGAATTTTCATCCATACCATTGTATAAAATATTTCCCTGCTGAGGACGGTACAAACCCACCAGCAATTTCATCATCGTTGTTTTACCTGAACCTGATGGACCCACAAAGGCAACAGTTTCACCAACCTTTACATCGAAGTTGATATTGGTAACTGCGTTCGGTCCTGCAGTTTGGTGCTTGAAAGAAACTCCATTAAACTTCAGCGTTTGAATATCGCCAAGGTGCAATGGACTGGCAGGAGTTGCTTCCGGCTTCTTTTCCATCAGCTTATGAAAGTTGGTGATGGAAGCTTCTGCTTCCCTGTAAGAAAGAAGAATGTTGCCGATTTCCTGCAAAGGTCCAAATACAAAGAATGAAAAGATCTGCATGGTTACCAGTTGTCCTGCATCCATCTTGCCTTCATAAATCACCCACATCAGCATAAATAAAATACCCTGTCGCAATGTGTTTACAAATGTGCCCTGTATAAAACTGATGCTGCGGATCCGTTTTACTTTGGTTAATTCAAGCCCGAGTATTTTGAATGTATTTTTATTGAGCCGTGTTACTTCCTGTTCTGTTAGGCCTAAGCTTTTTACCAGTTCAATGTTGCGGAGACTTTCAGTTGTTGCCCCTGCAAGCTGTGTTGTTTGTGCTACAATTGTTTTTTGTACAGCTTTTACTTTTTTACTGAGAGCATTTGAAATGATAACGAGTAAAATAATTCCGCCAAAATAAATAAAAGGTAAAGTCCAGTGAATGGAAGAAGCATAAACGGCAACAATGATGATTCCAATGATAACCGGGAAAAGAATATTGATAAATGCTGATACAAATTTTTCTGTATCTGTTCTCACCTTGGTTAAAATGGAAAGTGTTTCACCGCTTCGCTGATCTTCAAAATCCTGATAGGGAAGTTTCATAGCATGCATCAAGCCATCAGTAAAAACTTTTGCTCCAAATTTCTGCGTGGTTAAACTTTGGAAATAGTCCTGGAAGGCTTTTGCAATACGGCTAACCATTGCAACGGAAATGGAAGCAGTCAAAACAAAGAATACACCCGGCTCTTTCCATGTGAAAGAAGTGAAGAACCTGTTCCAGTCAAAATTATGTGTTGGAGGTTTTTCAATTCCCTGGTGCTGATTGGCGAGATTGATCAGCTTACCAAAAAGAATGGGGTCAATCAATGAGAATCCGATATTGATGCCTGCCAATGCCATGGTGAGGGCTATCAACGCTTTATACGGCGCAAGATATTTGATGAGTAATTTCATAAAATGTAAAAGGTAAAGGTTGGTTGGCTCAAAAGAATGAACCAGTTTTAAAAAATAAGACAAGTTAACAGGAAATAAGAAGAATCAGGAAATTAGTGCTTTAACACAGCTGGTAATCATAGCACACTGACATGAAATATCAGAATCCCGGCAAAGTTGCGGAGTTGAAGAACTCTTTTTAAACACCGGTTACAGCTATGAACTTTCTTTGTTTGGTAACGTGTATTTTTGCGGCAAGTCGTGATTGTTTCTCAGAACTTCATTTGAACAGGCGATGGAAAAAATAAAAAACAGGTATGCTGGTTTGCGGATTCTCTTTTATTCGGAATGGTGAAAAATTTGATTTTCCTTTTGAGCAGGCGCTCAGATCAATTCTGCCACTTTGTGACAAAGTGGTTGTTGCTGTTGGAAAGTCAGAAGATCATACAGTTGAAAAAGTAAGGGCAATTGATACTAAAATTGAAGTGATTGAAACTGTGTGGGACGATTCTCATAAATCAGGAGGCAGAGTTTTTGCACTTGAAACAGATAAAGCATTTCAGGCAATTTCGCCAGAATATGACTGGGCTTTTTATATACAGGGAGATGAGGTTATACATGAAGCTGACTATCCTGCAATCCGGAAAGCAATGGAGGAACAGTTGAATAACAGAAAAATTGACGGATTGCTGTTTAACTACGTTCATTTTTTTGGATCATATAATTATGTGGGTGCAAAATATTCCTGGTACAGAAGAGAGGTGAGGATTATCAGGAATAGCAAAGATTTTTTTTCGTACAGGGATGCACAGGGTTTCAGAAAAAAACCAAATGAAAAGTTGCGGGTTAAACTTATTGATGCATCAGTTTATCATTATGGCTGGGTAAGAAACCCCAACGCACTGCAGATGAAGATCAATGATAATATTCATATTTATAAAGGAGATGATGCAGGATCCTATTTTGAGGAGTTGAGTAAATCAGTGTACGATTACCAGTCGGCCGGGGAGCCGGTAGAACCGTTCAGGGGTACACACCCTGCCGTAATGAAAGAACGGATAGAATTACAGAACTGGCCTTTTCAGCCCGATATGAATTTAAAGTATGTATCATTGAAAGATAAGCTGAAGAGGGTGATTTTCAGGCTTACCGGATGGTTTCCTATGGAGTACAGGAATTATAAAAAAGTATAAATTTCTTTTTTGATATTATTGCAGGGCAAAATATCAGTATCTGAATCTTTTCAGGGCTCAATTTTTGCGGGAAATCAATCAACCGGGCATATTTATGAATCAACCTTTCGTGTCAATTGTTTTGTGTACTTATAATGGAGCTTTGTATATTGAAGAGCAGGTTCATTCAATACTTGATCAAACATACAGGAACATTGAACTGATTATTGTTGATGATATGTCAACAGATACAACAAAGGAGCTGGTTCTGGAAATAGCAAAGACAGATGACCGGATAAGGTTTAGCCAGAATGAAAAAAATCTTGGATATAATCTGAATTTTAATTACGCCTGTAGTATCAGCAGAGGTGAGTTAATAGCCATTGCTGATCATGATGATATCTGGGTGCCGGAAAAAATTGAAATACTGGTGAACGTTATACAGAGGAAAAAGGAAACATTGCTTGTACATGGTATTTCGGCAAGATTTTCTGAAAATAAAAAACCGAGTATAAAGAGTATAAGGCTTGTCAATTTTCATGAAGGGAATGATCCCCGGATGTTATTTCTGTACAACCCTATTTCCGGGCATAATATGCTGTTCAGAAAAGAATTGCTGAACGTTGCACTTCCGTTTCCCAAAGATGTTTATTACGATTGGTGGCTGGCAGTTAAAGCATGCTGCATTGGAAATATTGTGCATGTGAACCAGATTCTTGTGTGGCACAGGGTTCATGACAGTAATGCAACCGGAGCCGCCAAGCCCAAAACACCTTTTTACAAGCAGGCATTAATTAACCTGGGCTATTTTATCACTATTCCTGAAATGAACCAGGATGCAAAAAACATGGCAAATTATTTATACAGTGAGTATAAAAAATTCCCTGATAATAAAATCCGGGTCAAATTTTTTCTGTATGTAATGAAACATGCAAGAACGTTCTTTGCACACAAGAAGAGGCTGTTCCCATGGTTCTCATATATTAAGCATTCAATGCGGGTTACTTCAGTAAAAGCACATGCCTAATAACGGAACAGTTTTTTTTGAGTTTTAATTGAACCCCTGATTTTTTTGAATACAAACTTAACAGACAGCAATTCATTTCCTGCACTTATTCTTTTCATGTTATCCCTGCTTTGTTTTACAGCAGGGTATTTTTTTATAAATTGAATAAAGGCTGCAAGTAAACTGCTTCTGAGCAGAAGAAGCTGACCAAGCATTTCAAAGACCTGTTGCACTGCCCAGCCGGTTCTTGTAATACCATCGAGGTGTATGGAGTGAAGAAACATTTTATTTCGCCGGTAAATAATGTCAACAGTTTTTTTTCTTCCGGCAGTAGAAATGGTGGATGATGTTTTATGACGGCAAACAGCAAAATGTTCATATACTGAACTGTATCCAAGCCGCCATCCTCTGATGGACAGTTCCGTATCTTCTATATAGTATGGTGAGAACAATTCGTTAAAGCCGCCAATTAAAGAGAAAACTGTTTTATTTATAAAAGCATTTGCACCTGATACATACATCGTCAGCACTCCATTTCTCATTAACTGTTCATCTGCCAGTATATAATTTTGTGATGTTTTTATTTTGCTGCCATGCTTTACAGGATATTTTGCCCCATCCTGAATAATATCGTCATCCCAGCCAATGATTCTTCCCATTACAGCAAACAGTTTTTCCTGTGTTGTGTATTTGAGCAGTGGCTGAAAATAATCCGGTTCCAGTATTACATCGCTGTTTAATAATAATACCCAATTATAAGTTGCAGAAGAAATGCCCCGGTTTGCTGTAACTGAAAACCCGCTGTTAACAGCAGCAGTTGAAATAATTATTTGAGGAAATTCTTTTTGTAGAATTTCTGTTGAATTGTCAGTTGAACAATCATCAGCAACAATGATTTCGTAAGGGAGTTTCGTGTTTTGTAAAGCCCTGATACAAGGAGGGATGATTTTGGGCAGAAGATTGCTGCCATTGTAATTGGGTATCACAACTGAGATTCCTGTTATTGATTGCTGCGTTTCCATGCCAGGTGTGCAATATACATAAGTAAAAAACTGCCTGAATTAATACTTCAATTATTTATGTACAAAATTAATTTAGAAATGCAGCTTCAGGTTTTGATAGGCAGCATCCCATGTGTATTTCTGTATTGTTTGATTCCCTGATTTGGCAATTTGTATGCGGAGCTGGTTATTTTCAAGAAGCGAAATAATGACTGCTGCAAAGCCGCAGGGATCTTTTACCGGTGCTAACAGCAGGTCTTTCCCATTAATTCCGTAATCGCTGTGCCCTCCAATTTCTGTTGCAATAACAGCACAGCCGCATTGCATGGCTTCTGCAGGCGGAAGTGCCCAGCCTTCTGCCCAGCTTGTCGATAAAAAAATGGAAGCATCATTGTACAGTTTCTTTATATCCTTTGGGTTCTGATGGTATTCAATCCAGTCGGGCAGATCCTTTGGTGCATCATCAACACCAAAGAGTATAAGTGAAAGCTGAGGAAATTTTTCTTTTACTGATTTAACTGCAGTGAGACCATCTGCAGTTCCTTTCCATGCAAGATGATGACTCATCATCATTAACCTGAAAGGGTTTCGTTTTTCAATTGGAGTTATAATACCTAAATAATCGAAATCAAGTCCGTTGTTTACGATATGCGCTGTTTCACCAATACTATTTGCATATTCCTTTAGCCACCGGGCGATAACAATTTTATAAAGCGGCATTTTCCAGGTAGCTTCCACTTCTTCTTTTGTGCCCGACCAATCTTCAAAATGCTGAATGAGATACATTTTTTTTCCTTTTGAAGCGGGATAATCATTCAACCAGTTTGCTGTTTGCCATGCAGTGGCAAATGTAATATCTGCATCAGGAATGTATTTACTCAAAAGGCTTGGTACTAACAGTTCTGATACTGCAGGGTTTAATGCAAACCACGAAGCAGCAGTATCTTTTTCTTAATCCTTTTTGTGATTATTTTCTTTGTTACGCTTATCCTGGTTAACAGAGAAGGGTTTACCATTTTTTTCATGGAGATCTTAACCGGATAAATAATATTTACAGCATGTCCCTCCTGCACTAATTTGTTAGCATAGCCTAACACCACCTTTACACCACCAACAGGAGTTGTAGCAACACCCGGCAATAGAAAATTAATAGTCATTTTTCAATACTCTTTATGGAAATCGTCAATTCGAGTTGCGTTGTAAAATGCCGGAAGCTTTTTTAAAATTACCCAGCCCAGCCTTCCCTGTCTAAACTCCGGTATTGTATAGCTTCTGCTAAATGCTCTATTTTAATATCAGCACTTTGAGCAAGGTCAGCAATGGTTCGGCTTACTTTTAATATCCGGTCGTAAGCTCTTGCACTCAGGTTCAGTTTATCCATCGCTGCTTTTAATAATGTTTGTCCGGCTTGTGTGATGACGCAGATTTCTTTTAACTGTTTACTGCTGATCTGTGCATTGGCATACACTCCGTCAACTCCTTTATAACGTTCTGCCTGAATATCTCTTGCAATGATCACACGGTCACGGATAATGGCAGAAGTTTCTCCATCTTCCACTCTTGATAATTCGCTGAAAGGAACAGGGGTTACTTCCACATGCAGATCAATACGGTCTAAAAGAGGACCGGAAATTTTGTTGAGATATTTTTGAACAGCACCCGGCGGACAGGTGCATTCTTTTTCGGGATGATTGTAAAATCCACATGGACAAGGATTCATAGAAGAGATCAGCATAAAGGATGCAGGAAAATCAATGGCGATTTTTGCTCTTGATATTGTTACTCTTCTTTCTTCCATTGGTTGGCGCATCACTTCCAGCACCGTTCTTTTGAACTCAGGTAACTCATCTAAAAACAACACACCGTTATGCGCCAGTGAAATTTCACCGGGTTGCGGATTGGTGCCGCCACCAACTAAAGCAACATCAGAAATTGTATGATGAGGTGAACGGAACGGACGTTTGGAAATTAAAGTAGAATTCTCCGGAAGCTTTCCTGCCACACTGTGAATCTTGGTTGTTTCCAACGCTTCCTGCAAACTCAATGGAGGAAGAATGGTGGGCAAACGTTTTGCCAGCATGGTTTTTCCTGCACCGGGTGGGCCAATTAAAATTGCATTATGACTTCCTGCTGCTGCAATTTCCAATGCCCGTTTAATATTCTTTTGTCCTTTTACATCACTGAAATCAAATTCAAAATTATACTGGTCGTTAAAAAATTCTTCTCTTGTATTTACAACGATTGGTTGTAAAGAAGTTTCGTCTTTAAAGAAATTGATCACTTCACTGATATGCGATACTCCATATACATTCAGGTTGTTCACCATTCCGGCTTCCTTTGCATTTTGTTTGGGAACAATCAATCCTTTAAAATTTTCTTTGCGTGCCTGGATAGCAATGGGCAATGCACCTTTGATGGGTTGAATGCTTCCGTCTAAACTCAGTTCACCCATGATCACATATTCACTTAAACGTTCAGGATTTTCAATCTGCTCGGTGGCTCCCAATATGCCGATGGCAATGGGAAGATCAAAGGCAGTTCCTGTTTTGCGGATATCAGCAGGAGCAAGATTCACAATAACCTTGGTGCGGGGGAAATAATGACCGGTTGTTTTTAAAGCACTTTCTACACGCTGTTCGCTTTCTTTTACTGCATTGTCTGGCAAACCAACCATGTAAAAATATTTTCCATTGGAAACACTCACCTCTACCGTTATAGTAATGGCATTCACTCCGTACACAGCGCTTCCAAAGGTTTTAACAAGCATGAAATTGTTGAATTGTAATTCGTAAAGTTAGCAGTTGCAATTAAAATATTTTGATTTATATCAGCGAAAGTATTTCATTACTAACTCTTTCCCCGCTTCTCACAGCTCCTTCCATATATCCATTCCACCCATCACTGGTTTCTGTTCCTGCCCAATGAATATGGCCGCAGGGTTCACGCAAAGTATTGCCAACAGATGTAATAGCATTGGGCGGCATCAAACCTGCATAACAGCCAAGGCTCCATGCATCATCTGTAAAGGATTTGTCGATATACAATTCACAGCGCATGGCATCATCACCAAGGAAACGGCTGAAACAATCCAGCACAAGATCTTTCCGGGCTGCTTCATCAAACTGCATCAGTTCTTTTGCTTTTTCTGCCAATGAAAATCCCATTAAAATTCCTTTGCTGCCATCTTTCGGTGAGTTGTCGAATGTAACGGATACATACTGATCGGGCATGGCACATAAACCATTCAGTTTCTTTTCACGCCAGAACGGTTTTTTATAAATGGCATAGCATTTCACTACAGTTCCCATGAATTGCTGCTGCATCAGTAGTATTCTTTTTTCTGGTAAAGCCTGTTCGTAAATGATCTTACCTGCAACAGCGGGCGGTACAGCAATAACGACCTTTTTTGCAGCATACGAAAAACCTTCACCTTTCACTTCAACTCCATCATTGTTCTGGGAAATAGATACAACTGCTTTGTTCAATTGTAATTCGTTAGTCAATTCTTCAGCCATCTTTAAACAAATACTTTGAGCGCCACCAAGCATACGATCCTGTTGTGCACCATTGCGGATATTCATCAGCACTTCAAAATCTTTTCCGCTTTTTGTATAGACCAGAGAATGCAGGAATGAAACATGTTGCGGATGCGAAGCGAAGATTGCTTCATAAGCCAGCCGGAACATAGTTCTGGCTGTTTCATTTTTCATCGTTTGCTGCATCCATTGTTCTGTATTCATCTCATCCCATTCGGCAGCATTGGGGGAAAGCCAGGGTTGTTCAAGGTTGATCTGCTTTGATAATTTATTGATGCGTTTGATGCCTTTGTTTAAACTTAATAATGCAAACAGCGGGAGAGGAGGAATGATCCCTTTATAGCGTTTCAGTTGATTGTTGAAGAACAAGCTGCTTCTTCCTTTATCATAGGTTGGAAATGTATCGATCCTGTATTCTTTGCAGAGTTCATACATCTTATCCTGTGTCGGGCCGATCCATTGTCCACCAAGATCAACATAGGTCTTCTCATCGATCCATTGTGTATGAATACGTCCGCCAACACGATCCCTCGCTTCGAGTAAGAGAATGTTTTTTCCAGCACGTTTCAGATTTCTTGCTGCTGTCAGACCTGCATATCCGGCGCCGATAATGATGCAATCGTACATAGGTAGAATGTTAGAAGTGAGAAGGAAGATAATTTACGATAATTTGGTCATCATACCTGATAGCATGGCAAAAATTTCATTGAGCATTTTACCTGTTTTCTCAATTTCATTTTCTTTTACATAACCCAGCTCCAGCATTGCTTCAAAATCGGTATCTACTTCAACAAGAGAAGAGCGGGAAATTTCATAAAATCTTCTTTTCTCAGCATTTGTTTTTCTTGCTGCCCCTTCAGCAATATTATTCAAAACAGATAAAGCCGCCCGGCGAATCTGAATCCTCAGAACAAATTCTTCATCTTTTGGAAGCTGTTTTGTTATTGTTCTAACTTCAGATTGTAACTGTTTACTTAATTGCCAGGCTTTAAGATTTTTGTGTGATAGATTGAGCAACATGGTTTTATTGTTTTGGTGTTATAAAACAATTTTGAGCTTCGATCTGAAGGTTCTTCCGTCTCCCTTTTCACTTCTCCCTTTATCTCCTCCACAAATTCACCATCCGTCCTTTCCCTTTTGCAGCAGGTAACACAGTTAGTGAATCATTGTTTAAAATCAGTACTCTTCCTTCGGGTTTCATATCCCACATGCTTCCGGTGAAAAACACATTCAGTCCGTAATGAATATTTGATTGAACTGCACGTTTACCCATGCTGTATTTTTTCCATGCATCACCTTCTGTAATTTTTTTGTAATCAGTTGTATCTACATCAGCCGGAGCTTTAAATCCATTATATCCGTTCCATGGTGCTAACCAAATACTGTCTGTTCCAGCACCAAGGGATGGTATAACAACGAAGTCAACTTTGCCGGCAATGGTTGCATAGGCTTCAGGATACCAGCTGTCGGCACAAATCAAAACAACCATTTTCCCTGCTTTTGTTTGAAAGATGGGTTGCTGTTCTTTGCTGCCGCATTGTGTAAAACCATTTTCACTGTCGATGGGAAATATTTTTTTCACCAGTGGAGGAATGATCTTCCCATCATTGCCAAACACAACAGAGGTATTAAAAATTTCTCCGCCTTTTTTTATGGTGATGTTTCCTTCTTGATTAATCGAAGCATCTGGCAGTGCAATAGAACCGGCAACAATGGTACAGTTGTATTCTTTTGCCAGTATTGAAAACACCTGCTGATACTGTTCTGCCATTTGTTTTGCTTTCATGTGAAAGATGGCATATTTGGTTTTATCTTTTGCAGGCGACTGGGTATAGCTGTAAAAAAATTTAAACAGGTTTGAGGTAACAATGGTTTTCATTGCATCGTTGATCGTTGTTTGCTGGTAAATTTTTTCTTTTTCATTTGCTGCCACCAGCCAGGTGCCGATGTATTCAGGCAGTAAAACAACCGATTTTTCTGTCAGTTTGTTTTCCCGTTTCAACTGTTCAAAATAAAAACGGAGAGATATTTCAAAGTTAAAAGCAGTTGAATAATTAAGGGCAGTGAGGTAAGGCTGAATGCCAATCACATTTCCTTTTCCTGAATCGATGCCATCTTCTATATAGTCAAATCTTGTTTTGAATTCGGGTAATTTGCTCCAGCCGGTTCCTTTTTCTTTTGCACGGTTCATCATTGCCCAGATATTGTACACAACCAGGACAACAGCAAGGAAGATACCGATACGCAGAAACCATTTTTCATAAAAAATAATTAGGACAGAATGTTATTATTTAGACAGGTTAAATTTAGTAAACCTGTTTTAAAAGTCCCTTTAGGGATTTAGGGTAAATTCTCCAGCATCTCCACAACTTTTTCTCTCTTCAAAATTAAATAGCCAAGCCGGTCGTTGCTGATGCCATCTTTCAGCTGATAACTGAAATGCAGTTGTTCATCTGTTGCTGTGGTTTCAAAATAACGGAAAGTAATATTGGGGTATACTTTCAGTTCTTCACCAATTTCATACAAATGGGTTGAGAGAATGAAGAGTGAGTTTTTAATCTTCAGTAAACCTTTAATCACTGCAGCACTGCAATGCATGGCATCCTGTATATTAGTACCCTTAAACAATTCATCAATCAGTACCAGCCATTTTCTGCCATCGGTAATTTTTAAGACTGTATTCTTGATGCGCTGTACTTCATTATAGAAATAGCTTTCGCCTTTTACGATGTTATCCTGCACCTGTATATTGCTCAGCAATCCATCAAACAAACTAAGCTGCATGGTTTGTGCAGGCACACCCATTCCAAGATGGGCCAGGTACACGGCACAACCTACTGACTTGATGAAAGTACTTTTACCCGCCATGTTTGCACCGGTTAAAAACAAAAAATTGGTTTGCGGGTTGAGTGTGATATCGTAAGCAACGGGAGTTTGCAATAGCAAATGATACAATCCTTTTGCCCGGATCATTGGTTCATCGCTTTCCTGCATCTTTGGAAAATGCAGATCAAATTTCTGTACAGCTTTCGCCATACTGTAATAGGCATCGAGCTGATGATAAAGATCAATCAGCAGTTCGGCACTCTGCCGGAACTCATAGCGAAGGTAGTTACCAAAGCGCAGCATTTTTTGTGGAGATAACTTCTTTGATTTTTCTACAGAAATCATCTGCTGAACAAGATCTTCTTTTAACCGTTTCCTGATCTCAGTTACAATAGTTAACAGTAAAGGTGAAGCATCATCAGCTGATAATAATTTCTCCAGGTTTTTCATTCCTTTGAGGAAATCAATGAAATGCCCAACCGTATACCTCACGAGATTATAATCATGTGCATCAAAAATCTTGTATAAAAAAGCAGGTAAAGGGGAACTGCTGTCGGGTATTTTATCGAACGGGTAACCATAAAATTTTTCCAGCATCAGGATGGTTCCGTTACTGATCTCATTCGGCCATTGATGCATCACTGCACCAATCTGCTGTAAGGCTTTTTGTGTCTGTTCAATCTTTTGCAGATTATGATGCGGATGTGTAAGAACGTATTGCAGGCGCTGTTTGCCACCATCTGTTATACAGAAATTGATACGGTGCAGCAGCGAATATTCTTCTTCGTTGTTGAGAATGGAGAGATCGTAATATGTGACTTTGTCAATTTCCATTAGTCATGCAGTAAGCCAGAAAGGTATGCCATAACTTTAATTGTTTCTGATTCTGTTACAATCGGGTTTAGTTATGGCATACCTGTATTATCGTACAAATTTTAACCGTTGCCCCTTATGAGATTCATCTATAGTGCCATTTGCATAAACCAAATGACCATTTACAAATGTATGGGTAATACTTGCCGGAAATGTAAATCCTTCTAACGGACTCCATCCGCATTTGTACAGGATATTTTCTTTGCTTACAATCGAGGTTTGATGCAGATCAACCAACACCAGATCAGCATGGAAACCTTCACGGATATAACCACGCTCTTTGATCTGGAAACAATCAGCAACAGCATGACTCATCTTTTCAGCAATTTTCTCTAGTGAAATCCTTCCTTCTTTGTAATAGTGCAGCATCAGCAGTAACGGATGCTGAACAAGCGGAAGCCCGGCATGAGCATGTTCATAAGAATGCCCCGACCTCACCCCATCCCTCTCCAAAGGAGAGGGGGAAAGAACACCCTCCGAATTTCTGATCATTCCTTTTTCTTCTAAAGTATGCGGTGCATGATCGGTGGCAATTACATCAATACGGTCATCGAGCAATGCTTTCCATAAACCTTCTTTATTTTCTTTTGATTTGATGGCAGGATTGCATTTAATGCGGTAGCCGAGTGTTGCATAATCATCAGCTGTGTAATGCAGATGATGCACACACACTTCATTGGTAATGCGTTTTTCTTTCAACGGCATCATATTGCCAAACAACTCAAGTTCCTTTGCTGTGCTGATATGCAGAATATGCAAACGGGTATTATACTGTCTTGCAATCTGGATCGCCATTAATGAAGATTCATAACAGGCATCAACACTTCTGATCAAAGGATGATCTGCAGCACTCAGTTCGCCTTTCTCTGCTTTTAGCCTTTCATAATTTTCTTTAATGATGGTTTCGCTTTCGGAATGTGTGGCAATCAGCATTTCACTTTCACGGAATACTTTATCCAGTGTATTGTAATTATCCACCAGCATATTGCCCGTGCTTGCGCCCATAAAGATTTTAATACCGCAGATATCATTCTTAAAATCATTTGCCTTCAACGTATCATCAGCACTCTGGTTGCTGGTGCCCATATAAAAGGAATAGTTGGCGAGGGAGCTTTGTGCAGCAATGCTGTATTTATCTTCCAGTAATTCCAGGTTCAGTGCATTAGGAATAGTGTTGGGCATTTCCATAAAGGAAGTAACACCACCTGCAACTGCTGCCCTTGCTTCAGAATGAATATTGGCTTTATGAGTTAACCCCGGTTCACGGAAATGCACCTGGTCGTCAATGACCCCGGGAAATAAATACTTTCCTTCGGCGTTTATTTCGATGACAGTTGAAGATGATTGAATGGAAGTCGCTATCTTTTCAATTCTCCCGTTCATGATCAGTACATCATTGGCAGTAATGCTTCCTTCATTTACAACCAAACAATTTTTCAGCAGATAATTTTGCATAATACCTTTTTTGATAAACAAACCAGTTGAGATTGTTGGTATTATACCGGCATACAATCGTATTTTTCAATTCAGTAACACGATGTTTATTAGTATCGTCGGTATAACTTATTTTTACCATTAAATAACAACCGCATGCAATTTAGCAAATGCAGTCTTAGTGTGGCTTTTCTTGCAATATCCTTTTTTTCTGCTGCTCAAAGCAGCTACATGCAGCAAAATTCAAAGCACCTTCATTTTATTGACCGGCTGGAGATCAAAACCGGTGCTATCAGCGATCTCAACTTCACAACCACCAAACCCTACGACCGCCGGTATGCGGTGGAATGGCTGGGTGCAAAGGCCGATTCCATGCTTAACATCAAACTTCTTTTCTATAACACTGATACTGCTTTAAAGCTGGGAAAGGTGGATCAATTCAATCTCCGCAGCTTATACCTCAACAACCAGGAATGGGTAAAAGGCGACCGCAGCACATTCAACAGCAAAAAACCTTTCCTGAAGAATTTTTATAAAACACCTGCCAGTTTCATTGAAAAGTACGGTGATGATTTTTTTATTGCAGTGAATCCCATGATCAATTACCGCCAGTCGGTTGAATTGAAGAATACTTCACAAAATACTTTTCTGAATCAGCGTGGTTTAAACGTTCGTGGCGGAATCGGCAACCGTGTTGGTTTTTCGGCTATGATGATGGATGTGCAGGAACGTGGGCCACAGTTTGTACAGAACTGGATTGACAGTGTTGGCGCTGTACCCGGAGCTAACTTCTATAAAAAATTCAAGCAAACCGGGGTTGATTATATTGATGCAAGAGGTTCGTTTACATTTAAAGCAGCAAAGTATATCAACTTTCAGCTCGGGTACGACCGCAACTTTATCGGCAATGGTTACCGCAGTTTGTTCCTGAGCGATTTCAGCGGCAACCAGCTCTTTGTTAAGATAAATACACGCATCTGGAAATTCAATTACCAGAATCTGTTTATGGAACTGCATACAAAAGGAAAGAACAACAGCAGCAATGATCTTGTGCCGAAGAAATATGCCACCATGCATCATTTAAGTATGAATGTAATGCCGTGGCTGAATGTTGGTGTATTTGAAAGTGTGGTGTTTGGCCGTAAAGATCATTTTGAGTTTGGGTATATGAACCCTATCATTTTCTTCAGAAGTATTGAAGGGAATCTTGGAAGTAAAGACAATGCCATGGTTGGTGCTGATTTTAAGGCCAACCTGCTGAAGAAGGTACAGGTGTACGGGCAACTGCTGATTGATGAATTCAACTTTGCTGAATTGCGGAAAGATAAAAGCTGGTGGGGCAATAAAACAGGAACACAGTTAGGGCTGAAGTATATTGATGTTGCAAATGTCAGCAATCTTGATCTGCAGGTGGAATGGAACCGTGTACGTCCGTTTACCTATTCACATTATGATTCTGTTTCCAGCTATACACATTATCAGCAGCCATTAGCACATCCATTGGGTGCTAATTTTAATGAAGTGATTGCTATTCTGCGTTACCAGCCAACAGGAAAACTGAATCTTACCGGAAGATTGATTTACTGGAAGCAGGGATTAGACAGTGCCAGTGGCCGCAACTCCGGTGCTGATATATTCCGGTTAAATACTGACAGTAGAACCAGTAATTATGGTTATACTATGCTGAATGGAGTAAGCAGCACAGGACTCAATGCATCTTTCTTGGCCAGCTACGAAGTGTATGAAAATATTTTTATTGATGCCAATTTGCTGCTGCGCCGTTTTACCAAAGGTTCAGCAGCTGCACAAAACACTGCTATGTTTGGAGTGGGAGTGAGAATGAATTTGTGGTTTAGGGAGTATGATTATTGAGAGGGATAGAAACACGGATGAGGCGGACAGAGGCAGATAAGTACAGATTTTTTAGAAGATGAATTCTATTCTTCCCTACCTTAGTCTGGCTAAAATATCCTTCTATGAATTCTCTTGCTATAAAAACAATCCTCGCCCTGTTCTTCTCATTTGTAGCTGCAGAAAGTTTTGCTCAGGATGCTGATAAATTTCTTGAATTTGAAAAAAAGGTTAAAAGGGAGCATCCATATAAAATAGATTTTATTTCGGATGCAGCTTCTTCAAAACTGGCAATTCTGTCTCATTTTGAAAACTTCTCTATTGTCCATTTATTGGATAGTTCTTTACGTGAAGTAGCACAATTCGAAGTGCCAACAAAAGAGAAAGCTTTTTTCAAAGGCGGAATTTTCAGCGGAGATTCACTTCTATTCTGTTTTTTTACTGATACATATAGAGAAACTGTTCTAACGGTCTGTCAATATTCTTTATCGAGGAAATTACTATCCCAAAAAAACACGGATATTACTTTTTACAATGAAAATGCATTGGATGTGTTCATGTCAGGCGACAATATTTTCGTGCTTGCGGGAAAAAATGGCCAGGCAGTTCTCAACCTTCATTCGTTCAGCACCAGCGGCGATAAAAGAGGCACAAAAACATACAACTTTAGTGGCGTTGTTTCATCAGTAACTAATCAGCCTGTTTCTAATTTCTTTTCACTTGATGAAAGACGCCCTGTCTTGGTAAGAAAGAACTTTGAGCCTGATTTTAATACAATTAAAGCACAAAGAAAAATTTACGTCACTGCGGATAGCTTGTATATTCTTGCAAATAGCGATAAAGCGATCACGGAAGTGTTCTCGGTTAGCTTGCATAGTGGTGGGCAAAAGTACCGATCTATCTATCATTCCTCTGGATTAGGAATAATTGCAGGCGATGTAAAAAAGGCGAAGGATAATTCTTTTTTGTGCAACGGTGTATTATTTTATACAGCTGTTAATTCGGACTCACTACGTTTTCTTGTGACTGATTTTGCAACGGGTAAAGAATTGCAATCTTTTTCTGCTGGCAGGAAGGATTCAATTTATTTCAAAAACACAGCTTTGACAAGGTATGGGGCTGGTCGCAAAGAAATTATAGAAAAATTATTATTTGAGGGCGAGAGTACATCCGATTTGTTTCGTGCCATGTTAAACAACAGCTTGGTTGTTTACGGTGAGGAAACGTCTGCCGGTTATGAAGTTATGATTGGTGCTTATAGTCGTTATTTAGTTAAAAATGCAACTCCATTTCCTACGTCACCAATTATTACAAGAACGGGGAGAACTCCTGCTATGATGTATTCTGCTGAAGAAAAAGAGGAGATTTTTGAATTCGTCACATTAATTGATAAACTCAATAATACGCACACACCTTCTATAGCAGGCAAAATTCAATCACTCAGGAAAAAGAAAGAGGAAGTAGCAAAAAAGAAGAAAGTAGACATGTTTGATTTACAATATGTAAAACTGAGTAATTATGAGTTGTTTCTTTATTATAACTCATTTCGCAAGCATTTGAAACTCTATGAATGGAAAGCTGTTAATTGAGGGTTCGATTCTATCTACCCCTCCAAATGAATACTGAACACAATCATCCTTGCCTGCATCCTGTCAACCACATTGGAGTAAATTAAATTTTTATCACGACTGTGTACATTACCAAAACTGTTGCTCACTTTAATTTCAGGACTGAAGATGAATGTAGGGAAGTAAAAATGAAAACCTAAACCGGCTTCATAACCAAAAGAAGATTTATTGAGTTTGATGAGATCTTCGGCACGGCGGCTCTGGCTGTTGCTGGCCAGATCAAATTCATATTTCACACCGCTGAAAATATACACTCTGAAGTTTCCTATTCTGTCGCTGCTGAACTTGAGTTGTATGGGCAAACTTGTATAAATACTTTCAACGGTTTTTTGCTGCCAGGCACTGTCGCCAATCAATGGATATTTTAAATAGTAATTAATTCCACGGGCAGCAAAAATAAGCTGGGGATTAAATCTTGCTTCGAGATGAGGAACCAGTCGCAGTGTTCCCATTAAACCCAAACCAAACCCTCCTTTTTTGATGGGCGAAACAAGCGCTACACTGTCATCCTGCAAAAATTTAGAAGCATGGTTGAGATGAAAATAGGAACTGTTGCCACTCAGGGTAATTCCAAAATAATAGGGCTTCTCTTCGTGATTGGGAAGATTGATTTCTTTTTGTGCAAACGCTGAAACACAAAAAGCAAAAAGAAGGGAGAGTACGATTATTTGTCGCCGCAATAAATACTGCATATGCCGAGCGTAAGTGGTTTGCATGAAGTGTTTCTGAATCCTATTTTATTTAAGACGGCAACAAAATGTTTCCCTTCTGGAAATGCTTTGATGCTGTCGTTCAAATATTGATAAGCCTTTTTGTTACTGACAGCCCCTGCAATTTTTGGAGTGATAAATCCAATGTACCAATTGCAGACTTGACGAAACCCGGGAATCAATGGTTTTGAAAATTCCAGCACTACCAATCTTCCCCCCGGTTTCAGCACACGGTAAATTTCGCTCATCCCTTTTTCGAGGTGTTCAAAATTGCGTACACCGAATGCTACTGTTACTGCATCAAACGTGGCATCGGGAAAGTTTATTGTTTCACTGTCGCCACTTCTGAGCTCAATCACAGAGTCTAATCCTTTAGCAGTCACTTTAATACGGCCACCATCGAGCATCTTTTCGCTGATGTCAATCCCAATAATTTTCTCGGGCTGCAGCTCACGGGCAGCCATAATGGCTACATCGCCTGTGCCGGTAGCCACATCGAGCATCAGTTTAGGATGCAGGTCTTTGAGTTTGGCCAGTGCTTTTTTGCGCCAGCTTACATCTATTCCTGCCGACAAAAAACGGTTCAGGAAATCGTAACGGGGAGCAATGGTATCAAACATCTCTGCCACCTGTTCTTTCTTGGTTTGGGCAGAGTTTGTATCGGGTACAATCTTGTCGTGTAAATATTCTTCAGCCATGGGGGGCAAAGGTAAGAAGGAAGTACGATGTAAGATGTACGATGTAAGAAGTTGGAGAATGGCCTCTGAAACAGGACCATTAACGATGAACCATTAACCATCAACCTTCTTCGTTATCTTGCAGCGGTGAATATTAAATCAGCAACATACGTTATCAGCAGCCCTAAAGTAGATGACTGCCCCAAAGCCGATAAGCCCGAATATGCCTTTATTGGCAGGAGTAATGTGGGCAAATCTTCCCTCATCAATATGATCTGCAATAACCAGAAACTGGCCAAAACCAGCGGATCACCGGGAAAAACACAAATGATCAATCATTTTGTGATTGAAAGCATTGATGAAAAAACACATAAAGTAAACGATTGGTACCTGGTTGATTTGCCGGGTTATGGTTATGCCAAAGTGGGGCTGGGCAAACGTAAACAGTGGATAAAGATGATTGAGAACTATATCCGCAAACGGGAAAACCTGCTCAATTTATTTGTGCTGATCGACAGCCGTCATACACCACAGGAAATTGATATCAGCTTTATCAATCAACTCGGCGAATGGAAAATCCCTTTTGCCATCGTGTTTACAAAAGCAGATAAGAGCACACAGAAAGAAGTATCAGGAACAGTAAAATCTTTTTTGAAAGCCCTTGGTGAACATTGGGTTGATCTGCCTCCGCATTTTGTATCATCGGCTGTAAAATTTACAGGCCGTAAACAGATCCTTGCTTTTATTGAAGGATTAAATAATGTTGTGAAGATTGCCAAGGAGGAAACAAAAGAAAACTGGAAACCCGGGAAACTAAAATCCGAAACTGATTGATTCAAACAAAATAAAAAAGCCGCCTGTCACTGACAGGCGGCTTTTACTTATAGAAAGTTTCGTTATTCTGAAACAACCAGTCTGAAACCATTGCCGTGAATATTTACGATCTCCACTTTTGGATCTTCTTTTAAATATTTACGGAGTTTGGCAATGTACACATCCATGCTGCGGCCATTGAAATAAGTATCGCTGCCCCAGATGCGTTTCAATGCTGTTTCTCTTGGTAACAGATCATTTTTGTATTCACACAGCATACGCAGCAATTCACTTTCTTTTGGAGAGAGTGTGTTAGTGGTATCGCCTGAAATCAACTGGCGGAGTTTGGGATTGAAATGATAAATACCCAGGTCGAACTCTTTATTTTCTGTTTCGTGTTTGGTTTCTTCATTGCGTTTCAGGATGGCTTTGATCTTCATCAGCAACACTTCACTGTCAAAAGGCTTGGTGATATAATCATCAGCTCCCAGTTTGTAACCGGTCAAAATATCATCCTTCATTGTTTTTGCACTCAAAAAGAAAAGAGGAACATCGGGATCAATATCACGGATTTCTTCAGCCAGTGTAAAACCATCTACATGCGGCATCATTACATCCAGCAGGCAGATATCAAATTTTTCACGCTGAAAAGCAGCCATACCCAAACGGCCGTCACGCTCCAGTATTACATCGAAATCATTCAGCTCTAAATAGTTTTTCAGCACATTTCCAAAACTGCTGTCGTCTTCAACCAGCAATATCTTTGATTTTACTTTTTCCATTTTATCTTATTTTATTGTGAAATAAAGGTAAATCATTTCCACTGCCTGCAAATGCGCCAATAATATTTTGTTAAAGAAAGAGTAAGCAAAGTACAACTGGATATTTGTTTGCAATTATCATTCTGCGAAACCGCTGACGGGGTTTGCAACCGCCGTCAGGGTTTCATTATTACATTTGCTGTTCAACGATTATTTATGCGCATTACATCCGATAACCGTTTTAAGAAACTTATTGTCATTGGCGATCGCCTACTCATTAAACCGAGTCAGCCCGATGAACGTACTGCCAGTGGTTTATACCTGCCACCCGGTGTGCAGGAAAAGGAAAAAGTGCAGCAGGGTTATGTCATCAAAACTGGTCCGGGTTATGCTATTCCCATGCCTGTAGATGATGAGCCATGGAAGAGTGAAGAGGACCAGGTAAAGTATGTTCCTTTACAGGCAAAAGAAGGCGACCTGGCAATTTTCCTGTTAAGCGGTGCAACAGAAGTAATTTATGAAGGCGAAAAATATTTTATTGTTCCGCAGGGTGCTATCCTGATGCTGGAACGGGAAGAAGAGTTGTAAGAAAAGAGGGCTGCCTGAGATGATAAGGTACAGGTGCTGTTCACAGGTTAGCCTGAATCTTGTAATCTGATCAGGCGATGCAATCATCAAAGACAGCCTCTTTTATTGTAACCCAAACTATGCATGAGAAAAAACTTACACGAAGATATTTTGATGCAATGATTCCAGCAATACAACTTTACGGTAATAAAGCCGGTCTTAATTTCTTTTTGATTCAATCATTATCTTAACTTTCGAACCACAAAACATTGTTATGGCAGATAAAGAAAAGTTTTTACAGGCAGTAAAAGACGGTTATACATTTAAAGGCGAGACCTTCCGCATTGGCGCAGGAGTGATTGATAAAGAAGTGGTGGCAGGTGCAGATGTGTTTCTTGCATTGAAAACAATGAACCGCCACGGATTGATTGCAGGAGCAACAGGTACGGGTAAAACAAAAACATTACAGGTGCTGGCAGAAGGATTGAGTGATGCAAGTGTTCCCGTTGTATTGATGGATATTAAAGGCGATCTCAGTGGTATTGCTGCCGCAGGTGCAAGCAATTCAAAAATTGAAGAGCGTTTAAAAAGTGTTGGTGGTGAATATAAACCGGCAGCATTCCCGGTTGAGTTAATGACCCTGAGTGAAGATAAGAAAGGTGTTCGCCTGCGTGCCACCGTGAGTGAGTTTGGCCCGATACTTTTGTCAAAGATTTTGGGGTTGAATGATACGCAACAGGGAATTGTTGCTATGATCTTTAAGTTTTGTGATGATAACAAAATGCCCTTGCTTGATCTGAAAGATTTTGTCAAGATCATTCAGTACATCAGTGATGAAGGAAAGGATACCATTGAAAAAGATTATGGAAAAATTTCTACTTCATCCACCGGAACCATTTTACGTAAAGTGATTGAACTGCAGCAGCAGGGAGCTGATGCTTTTTTTGGCGAACCGAGTTTTGATGTAGATGATCTTATGCGGATCAGTGATGATGGAAGGGGAATGATCAGCATTATCCGTGTGATGGAATTGCAGGATCGTCCGAAACTGTTTTCTACGTTTATGCTGAGCTTGCTGGCAGAATTATATGCGAGCTTGCCTGAAGAAGGTGATCTGGATAAACCAAAGCTGGTGTTGTTTATTGATGAAGCACATCTTGTGTTCCAGGAAGCGAATGAAGCCTTGCTGCAGCAGATTGAAACAGTGATCAAACTGATCCGTTCAAAAGGTGTTGGTATTTTCTTCTGTACACAAAATCCGCAGGATGTTCCTGCAAGTGTGCTGGCACAGCTGGGTTTGAAAGTACAGCATGCACTTAGAGCATTTACTGCTGCTGACAGAAAAGTAATCAAGCAGGCTGCACAAAACTATCCTGAAACAGAATTTTATGATGTGGATGAATTGCTGACTCAGTTGGGAATTGGTGAAGCATTTATTACCATGCTGAATGAAAAAGGAATTCCAACTCCGTTGGTTCACACAATGCTGGTACCTCCACGCAGCCGCATGGATATTTTGAGTGATGGAGAAGTAGATACTCTATTGGCAAAAAGCAAGCTGGAGAAAAAATATGCAAAGACATTAGACAGTGAAAGCGCCTACGAGATCATCAATGCCAAATTAGAAGAAGCTGCTGAAAAAACAAAAGCAGCAGAAGAAGAAAAAGTACAGGCGAAAGAAGAAAAGAAAGCAGCTAAAGAGGAGAAAGGTTTTTTTGATAACCCAACTGTAAAACAAGTGGGACGGACTGCTGCCAATGTCATCACCCGTTCATTGCTTGGTGCATTGGGTTTGGGTGGAAGATCGACAAGGAAGAAGAGTGGGTGGTTTTAACTGGGAATCGAAAAAAAAGAATTGAAGATCAAGTTGCAATGTCATTATTCCTTATAATCAGCCCAACCAGCATAGCTTATAATGTCTTTGTCTATGTTATAGACTAATATCGTAAGAACGTCAACGAACGTTTCGTCTACGATTGTGTAGTATGTTATTTTGTGCGGATCAAACCTTATCAATATTAATCTTTCATTATCTGCGTTTTTATAACCCCAGAAGTAGCGGTCAAAATTTTGAATTTTACTTTTCTGATCTTGGCGTTGGCGCTTAATAATTTTGGGTCGTTGCCCTTTATATCTGTTAAAAGAGTTCTGCCATTCTGCTGAATCTGTGTATGCGGATGCATTGGAATATTGTTTGTCTAATTGTTGGAGTGCAGCATTGGCATATTGTGTTTGAATTGCTTTGTTAACTGCTTTCGCCTCTGCTATGGTTGGAGTAAATCTGTGAGGTTTTGGAATTTGTCTGCCAATAAAATCAATGTCGAACTCTTTGTTAACAATAAATGCTTTATATTTTATATAATCTAAAGTATCAAGAAACGATGTTTCAATCTGAAAGGTTTTTTGAGCCAGACAGCTTGATCCTGTAAGTAATATTAATAAAGTGAATACATTCTTCATAACCGTGTTCCCATAGCTTACATTTCTTAAAATATAATATTCTTTACATAACAAATTACTGATTATTCATTACAAATGTCCGTTAAACCAATTCTTCAATTCATCCAGTGTGTTTGTTGTTTTGGCTCCATCATTCCACCAATCATGAAAAGTAAGCGGATAAGTGATCAGTTTTTTATCTACAGTTAATGTGCCCAGCTTTGCAGCTAAGTTTACACTGTTTTCCAAGTACACAACGGGATCAAGTTCACCATGAAAGAAAATGGTAGCAGGTGAAGTATTTGTTGCCTGGTGTTGTGGACTGCAGTTTTTATATCGCAGTTCAGATGCAGGTGTTGCCGGGAATAATGGCATGCCAAGAAATGGTTCAAGAATAGAATTGTAAATATTAAAGTTGTAGTAAGACATGTTGAATAAATCAGTAGGTCCTGCTAAAGAACCAGCTGCTTTTATTTCCCCGTTTGCATTTCTGGTGTATGCATAGCTGAGTGCAAGATGTCCGCCGGCACTATGCCCAACGATATAAAGTTTTTGTGTATTGAATGTATACAGTGCAGCTTGTCTTAAAGTGAATTGAATAGCACTGTCAAGATCATCCAACTGCATTTTATAATTGTCTGCTGAATTTAAAGTAAGCCGGTAGTTGATATTGGCTACTGCAAATGCCCGTTGTTTTAATCCATTCAGCAACCAGGTTAATTCTGCTTTGTCACCTGTTGACCACCCGCCGCCATGCACAACAATTACTAATGCTGTACTGGAAGTTCTGTTTGCAGGTAAACCGAGATCAAGCTTCTGACTTGCATTTAATCCGTAAGAAAGATTAACAATAGTTGTGTCTTTTATTGCAATCGGTACTATTGGAGGTGGAGTAACCTGCTCAGGTTTGCAACCAATCAATGAGTAAAGGAGAAGTGCAGTAAAGTAGAACGAATGTAACCGCATAGTGTGTAAATTGGTCAAACAAGTGAGTACTAAAAACGATTTTATGAGGGGTTTAGTATGAAGCCTTTATGAATTGGCAATTGAATGTATTTTCAACTGCAGAATCAACTGCCTGTCAACATTTCGACAAGCTCAATGTGACAAGACGCTGTCAGGCTGAGCTTGTCGAAGCCTTGCTGAATAAAATATCCAAGAGTTGATTTGTGCAACACAGCAAAGCTATTTCACTCTCAACAAACCTTCTTTACTCAATGTGATTTTTTCCTCTGCCACCAAATGATCAATCACCCGCCAGAACTTTTCTTTCTGTTTGCTGCCCAGCTTTGTTAGTAATTCTTTTACTACAACTCCATCGGCTCCTGCTTTTTCTTTTAAGAATAGATGAATGCGTTCAAATTCAACCGGAGAGATTTCATTTCCTTTTTTCCATAAACAAACATCACAAACACCACAATCTTCAATAGCAGCATCTCCAAAATAATTGCCGATTACTTTGCTGCGGCAGATGGTTTCATCTTTTACATAATTGATCATGGCCTTCACTCTCAACTCAAATTGCTCTTTACGGAGTAACCGGTTCTGCGGATTGATAAACAGATCTTCCGTTGCCGGACGGTTCTCTAAAAACTGCAACTGTGGTTTTTCTTTCTGCGGAGTATATTGAATAATTCCCTGCTGATGCAATTGAATCAACCCGTTTTTAATTGTGTCAAGATCCGTTTTTATGAACGTTACTAATTGTTTTTCGGAGATGAATGCTTCCATGTCAAAAATTCCGCCATAGCTGCGCAGCAATCCTTTGATGATGGGCTCAAGCTGTGGGTTCTCTTTTTCAAATGCAGCAAGCTGTTCTTTACTTGCGGTAAACACAGCTCTTGCCGGTAAGAAAATCTGCTCTGCATAACTGATCCATCCTTCCTGTTCAAGCAGCTTCAGTGAATACATGGCTGTGTGTACATTCAGATGAAATGTTTTTACAAAATCAGTCAGATCAAATTCCATCCACTGCAGTTCACCGCTTCCGCTTGGAACCTGCAGGTAATTCACTAAACAGCGGTACACATTTTTTACATCTTCAATAGAGGGGAAGCGTATTGATGATAAATTATTTAAGTCAGCAAGGTCTCTTTCTTCGTACAGTAAAACAGCATAAGATTTTTTTCCATCTCTTCCTGCACGGCCAGCTTCCTGGTAATAATTTTCCAAACAATCGGGCATATCATGATGGACCACCACACGCACATCTGCTTTATCAATGCCCATTCCGAATGCGTTTGTGCAAACAATTACCCTTGTTTGATTTTGCAGCCATGCTTCCTGCCGTTTGCTGCGTTCATCATTACTTAAACCCGCATGGTAATAATCAGCAGAGATTTTTTGCAGCTGTAAAAGTTGCGCCACCTCCTGAGTCATCTTCCTGCTTTTGCAATACACAATGGCAGAACCCTGTACGTTATTGAGTATCTGTAAAATCTTATTAATGCGGCTGTCGATCTTAAACACACTGAAAGAAAGATTTTCCCGTAAGAAAGATCCTTTGTAAATATGATGATTACGAAACTGCAATTGTTTACAGATGTCATCCTGCACCAATGCAGTTGCAGAAGCGGTAACAGCAAGCAGAGGAACACCCGGTAATTCTTTTCTGAAGTTGATGATTTTTAAATAAGATGGACGAAAATCATAACCCCATTGTGAAATGCAATGTGCTTCATCAATTGCAATCAACTGCACATTCATTCCCGGCAGGTATTCATGAAAGAGATTTGTTTCCAAACGCTCAGGTGAAACATATAAAAATTTCAACTGCTCATTCACGGCCATCTGCAGAATATCTTTGATCTGCTTAAACGGCATGCCGGTATAAATTGCTGCAGCCGTAATATTTTTTCGATGCAGGGTTTCCACCTGGTCCTTCATTAATGCAATCAACGGCGACACAACAATGCACATCCCTTCTTTTGCCAATGCAGGAACCTGGTAGCAGATACTTTTGCCTCCGCCTGTTGGCAATAAGGCAAGCGTATCTTTTCCTGCCAGAACAGATTCTATGATTTCTTTTTGCAGTGGACGAAAAGAATCATAACCCCAGTATTGTTTTAATATGGAAGAGAGGTCAGGCATGTCGTGAGTGGTGAGTTGTCATTCGAGAGTCGTGAATCATCAGTCGTGAGTTAATGTACAATCATTTTGGATAACATTTGAAAACACCTGACAATCAAATCACCAAGGGGTTGTAATAATTCTTTAGTTGTATAATTTAACTGTACTGCAATGTCAAATGCAGTATCTACTTCAATTAATGATCCTCTGGCGATTTCATAATATCTTTTTCTTTCTGCTTCTGATCTCCTGGATGAACCTTCAGCTAGATTCAGATGTACTGATAATGCTGCTCTTCTTATTTGCTGAACTATTGCATAGCGTTCATCAGCAGGAAAAGTTTTTGTTTCCTGATAACAGAGCAAAGTGAATTCACGAGATAGTTTAAAAATATCAAGTTTGGTGTGTGATAATTCGAGAAACATAGGCTTTTTCTTACAAGCTAAACAATTTTCAAGAGTTGAGAAAATTCGGTGGCACCAACTCACGACTGACGATTCACTACTGACGTTTACACCACTCTTTTTACAAAGAGCCTAACCGAATTAATCGCAAGTACTACATCACTCAAACCCATTGCCAGTGCACTGAAGCCTGGAGTGAGAAACCCAAGTGCTGCAATGGGAATGGCAATAATGTTATAAAAGAATGCCCAGAATAAATTTTGTTTGATGGTGAGAAAAGTATGTTTACCCAAACCAAGTGAAAGCGGCAGGTTTTTTAATCCGTGATTCATCAGTACCACATCAGCTGTTTGCATGGCTACCTGTGATGCTTCACTTAATGAAATGCCGATTGTTGCTTTTGCTAAGGCAGGAGCATCGTTAATTCCATCACCAACCATGGCAGTAGGAGCGGACTTATTTAACCGCTCAACAACTTCCAGTTTTTGTTCCGGTGTTTGTTCAGCAATTACTTCATCAATGCCAAGTTGTTTTGCAATCAACTCGGATTTTTTCTTCCATCGCCACTCAGTAAAATGGTTTTAATATTTTTTGATTTCAGGTAGTTGATGACAGATAGAGCTTCAGGTCTTACTTCATCTTTTACATCAATCCATCCAACAAGCTGATTATTTTTTATGACATAGATGTTATGTGAATCATCTGCTGTTAATGCTGCAGCAGTTTTGTACGAGCCTGCAATCCACTCATCATTTCCTTCTTTGGAAACAGCCTTCATGCCAAGTCCTTTCACTTCTTCAATCTTTGTCCAGCGAGTGTCCTTATTTGTTTTCCATGCAGTGGCAATACATTTTGCAATAGGGTGAATGGAATATTTTTCGAGAGAAAACGCAATGCGTTTAAATTCTTCTTCCGAAATGCTTTGATCAAGAATTTGGAAAGATGCCAGTTCAAAATTACCTGTGGTTAATGTGCCTGTTTTATCAAATACTACCTGTGTAATATTTTTAAACAACTCTAAACTCTTTGCATTTCGGAACAACACACCATTTTTTGCAGCTCGGCCTAAGCCTACAGCAATGGCAGCAGGTGTTGCCAATCCCATGGCACATGGGCAGGAAATTACCAGTACAGCAATGCTGCGCATCAATGCAGGAGTAAAATCTTTTAAAATGATCCAGTTGGCAATTAATGTTACCGCTGCAATACCTAATACAACAGGAACAAAGATGGCACTGATCTTATCGGCCAATTGCTGAACCGGAGGTTTTTCACCCTGTGCCCGCTTAACAAGATCAACAATATTAGCGAGCACTGAATCTTTTGCTGTGGCTGTAACCTGTGCTTTCACAGTGCCATCAAGCAAAATACTTCCACCAATCAACTGATTTTTTTGTTTTTTGGTGAGAGGTAAACTTTCACCCGTAATGATGGCTTCATTCACCGTTGCTTCACCCCAGAGTATTTTACAATCGGCCGGAATTTGTTCGCCGCTTTTAATCAAAATCAAATCACCTGTATGCAATACAGTATTTTCAACTGGAAAGATCTGTTCATGATGCTGATCATCAAAAGCAATCATATTCGCCATTACTTTCTGACTTTTCGCTAAACTGTTCAACGCTGTTTGTGTTTGCTGTATGGAAGCATCTTCTAAATAATTACCAAGAAAAACCAGTGTGATACTGGTGGCAGCCGTTTCATAAAACATGTATTCCTGTGCCTGGCCTGTAAGGGTTCCATATAAACTGTATACAAATGCAGCCGTCGCACCAATGGCTACAAGCACATTCATATTGGGCATTCCATTGCGGATGCTCTTAATGGCACTGCGCCCAAAATAATTCATACCAATAATGAAGACAGGTAAACATAAACCCAATTGCAGCCAGGGATTCATCAGCCAGTGAATGTGAAACCATTTATCAAACATGTGCAGCATCAGCACCAGTGTAAAGGGTGCACAGATGAGCACATAACGCAGGTATTTGTTGATTGATTTTTTTTCTGTCTTCCTGGTTGATACTCCATTTTTTTCAGCAACAAAATATCCAAGTGTAGCAATGCCCTTTTCCAGTTTATCTGTTTTCTCTTCTTCCACAACATCAAAAATCACCTCGCCGCTTAAAGCATTTACCTTAACATTCTTTACGCCCTCTTTTTCGAGGTATTTGTTGATGGTGAGTGCACAGTTGGCGCAACTCATTCCTTCTACTTTCCAATTCGCCGTTTCCATTCAGCAAAATTACGCAAGAACAGCAAGCCGCTCAATCAATATCTTTGCAACCATTATTCAAATTAACAGTGCAAAAGGAATTTACATTAGAAACAATTCATACTGTTGCCGCTGAGCTGTGGCAGGAATTACAGCAGTACAAAGTGTGGGCTTTTGATGCAGCAATGGGCGGCGGAAAAACAACGTTTATCCATGCTTTGTGTGATGTGCTGGAAGTAACAGATACAGTCAGCAGTCCTACTTTCTCCATCATAAATCAGTATCAAACAAAAAGCGACAGGATAATCTATCATCTTGATCTATACCGCATCAAAGATGAAGAGGAAGCCATCCAGGCTGGGGTGGAAGATGTGTTGTTCAGTGGTGAACTTTGTTTGGTGGAATGGCCCGAAAAAATACCGGGTTTACTGCCCGATAATACGGTTCATCTGCGTATTGAAACGATAAATGCATCCACACGAAGAATATCAGTACATTATCCAAACTAGTTTTGTAATTTGAGGACATTCATGTGCGTATTGATTTGTGTTATTTTTACCGCATGAACAGGGTCCCGCAGGTAGCTGGACTTATTTCTCAAATCAACCGGCAGCGATTGTATGGCTTTATCTAAACCAATAGTGAGTGCTTCGTTCAGCTACGAAACCTTAGAAGAAAAACTTGATATCAAAGCAAAAGGCGCACAACTCTTCATAGGCATTCCCAAAGAACAGATGTTCCAGGAAAACAGGATCGCTCTTACACCAGATGCGGTAAGTGTGCTGGTGAATAATGGTCACCGGGTGATGATTGAATACCTTGCCGGCGAAGGTTCACATTTTACAGACAAAGATTATAGTGAAGCAGGGGCTAAGATTGCTTACGACCGTAAAGAAGTATATCAATGCGATACACTGATTAAATCAGCACCGGTTGGTGAACATGAACTGGAATTATTAAAACCAGGACAAACGATTATTTCTCCCATTCACCTTGCTGTGATGAAAGCAGGGATTCTTGAAACGATGATGGAGAAAAGAATCACTGCCCTTTCTTTTGAAACCCTGAAAGATGATTCACGCAATAATCCCATTGTTCGGAGTATGAGTGAAATTGCCGGCAGTGCTGTAATGCTCATCGCCGGGCAATATCTGAGCAGTTTCAACAATGGGAAAGGTGTGTTGCTGGGAGGAATCAGCGGTATTCCGCCAACAAAAGTTATTATTATTGGTGCAGGTATTGTGGGTGAATATGCAGCACGTACAGCATTAGCGATGGGCGGAAGCGTGAAAGTATTTGACAATAATATTTATAAGCTGAAGCGGATGCAGACGGCCATCGGTCATCGTATGTGGACCTCCGTTATTGAACCCAAGATATTAGCCAAGCAGTTAAAAACCTGTGATGTGGCGGTGGGTGCCTTGTCATCCATTGGCGGTGCAAGAAGTCCCATTGTTGTCTCAGAAGAAATGGTGACAGCCATGCGGCCGGGCAGTGTAATTGTGGATGTAAGTATCGACAGGGGTGGATGTTTTGAAACCAGTGAAGTAACCAGTCATGAAAGCCCCATCTTTATTAAACACGGCGTTATTCATTATTGTGTGCCGAATATACCCAGTGGCTTTGCACGTACAGCCTCACAGGCTATCAGCAATGTGTTGATGCCATTGTTGCTGGAGATTGCTGATGAAGGCGGACTGGAAAAATTACTATGGCATAAGTTTAATATCCGCAATGGGATCTATCTCTACAAAGGTTCTCTCACGAACTTTTACCTCAGTCAGCGTTTTGATTTAAAGTACACCGATTTGAATTTGCTGATAGCAAGCAGGGGGTGAGTTGAAGATTACAAATTTGAAGATTTGGAAATTGTGGACTGCAACACAAATTGCATCTTATGAAAAAGACTTCATCAATGCTGATTCATCTGCTGTTCTTTTCTCTTGCTTTAGTCAATAGCATCTCTTGTGGCTTAAAAAGGAAGTCGCCTGTTTCTTCCGGAAAAACGACTGGCATTCCTGTTGCTCCTCCAAAACAAAATAAATCAAAAGTCATTCATGTATTTGTTGCCCTTTGCGATAATATCAACCAGAGAATTGTAAAAGTGCCTGCAGCAATTGGAAATGGGCAGGATCCAGAAAAAAATTTGTATTGGGGTGCTGCATATGGAGTGAAATCATATTTCAAAAAACAGGCTGACTGGAAACTGATTAAAACTGAGCAGAGATCAGGAATAGTTTTAGAGAGATGTCTGTTTAAACATAAAACCGAAAATGTGTACTTAGTTGCTGATGCTTATGATGGAGCAAAAATACAACAGACAACAATTGATTTTCTAAAAAGCTGTGCAGGTAGTTTTGATGATTTTATTTTAAACGGAAATGATACTTTGTATAGTGGAGGTAATGCCAATCTGCTTGCTTTTATCGGGCATGATGGGTTAATGGATTTCAGTATCAATGAAAAGTATAAAGCGACAAATGATAAAAAAAGAGATGCAGTTATACTTGCCTGCATCAGCAAAAAGTATTTCTCTTCACATGTAAAGGAAACAGGCGCAAACCCAATTTTATGGAGCAATGGTTTAATGAGTCCGGAAGCGTACACGTTAAAAGCTGCAATTGATGGCTGGATAAAAAACGAAACCGGTGAACAAATCAGAACGAGGGCGGCATCAGCTTATCATCAATATCAAAAGTGCGGAATAAAAGGAGCCAGGAATTTATTAGCAACTGGCTGGTAATAGTTTATTTATAATCTTCCCTCTCTGGCATAAATACATCTATCACTTTACAATTACTGATGGCTTTGCCTCCATGTTTTACGTTGGACGGAATGGTAACAATTGCACCGGCTGTTAACTGTTCTGTTTGCCCGTCAACTGTTAATTCAAATACTCCTTCTACTACATGCATGATCTGCTCATGAAAATGGGAATGTTCAGGAATAGGAGAGTTGGCGGTAATTTCCCAGAAGGCAATGGTGGATGTTCCTGTATGAATAAACTTGCCGGAGTAGCCGGGGAATTGTTCTTTTGCTTTGATGTTGGAGAGATGATGGAAATACATAAGCTCAGTTTTTATAATCACCTATGCCAATCTTGAAATTGCAGAAATTATATTCCTCTTCATCGTTACTGCTGACGATTACCAAACGGTCTCCGCAATATTCATTAATGAGGCGATGATATAACGAAATGCCATCTGCATCTAAGTTTGTGCAGGGTTCATCTAATAAAACAACTGGCACATTACTTAAAATTGCCTGCGCCAGTTTAACTCGTTGCTTCATACCGCTGCTATAATTGCGGATCTGTTTGTCGATTGCTTTTTCCAGACCAAGAATAGAAATGATATTCTGAACAGAGAGTGATGAAAGAAAAGGTTTGAAGGATTGATGAAAGCTTAAGAATTCAATCAATGTCATTTCTTCCGGCAGCTCTAAATAGGGAGCTGCAATGCTGAGATACTGATGATGATTTTCTGATGAAACAGGTTTTTCTGTTTTATAAAAATCAACCTTCCCTTCGGAATGCTGAACTGCACCTGCAATTACCTGCAGTAAAGTTGATTTGCCTGAACCGTTGTTCCCGGTAATGGCATAGGCATTACCATGATTAAATTCGTAAGTGAAGTGACGAAAGATCCATTCCCTGTTATATCGCTTACCGGCATCAGAAAGCAATATCTTCATCAGTTGCATTTTGAGATTTACGTTTGATGACACCGATCTCAGATTTTTTAATAAAGTTCAGGATCTCATCTCTTGTTTCAGTATAAGGTAACATTTGCTCAATCAGCTCAACAGCTTTTGACACAATATGTTTTTCTACAAACAGGATATGATAAATCTTAAAGATCTCTTCAATGGTTTCTTTTGAATAGCCCCTGCGGCTCAAGCCAACATTATTAATACCCACATAACTCAACGGCTCTCTTGCTGCTTTTACAAACGGAGGAACGTCTTTACGGATAGCGCTCATCCCGGCAATGTATGTATGACGTCCAATATGTGTAAACTGGTGAGCTGCACTGAGGCCGCCAATAATGGCGAAATCATCTACTGTAACGTGTCCGGCCAGCTGTACAGAGTTTGCAAGAATAACATTGTTGCCAACAATACAATCATGTGCCACATGCGCATACGGCATGATCAAACAGTTGCTGCCAACCTTTGTCGTATTTTTTTCTGTTGTACCACGGTGAACAGTTACACATTCACGGATGGTTGTGTTATCTCCAATTTCAGCCAATGTATATTCACCCCTGTATTTCAAATCCTGCGGAACAGCACCAATGACAGCACCGGGAAATATTCTGCAATTCTTTCCAATTCTTGAACAGGGAAAAATGGTAACATTGCTCATGACATGCGTGCCATCACCAATGACAACATCATCATGAATCATAGCAAATGGGTCAATGGTAACATTGGCTCCTATCTGAGCTTTCGGGTGAATATGGGCAAGGTTACTAATCATTCTTAGGTCGTTTTACAATTTGAGCAGTAAGATCGGCTTCGCATACCACTTTGCTGCCCACAAAAATAGTTCCTCTCATTTCGCAAATACCACGCCGTATCGGACTTTTTAATTCCATTTTTAAAATTAAGGTATCGCCGGGAACAACTTTCTGTTTGAATTTACAGTTGTCCACTTTAAGAAAGTAGGTATCGTATTTGTCTTCTGTATTTTTTGGAATGGCCCGTACACCGCCACATTGTGCCAATGCTTCAATCTGTAACACTCCGGGCATAACATAGTTGCCGGGAAAATGTCCCTGGAAATAGGGCTCATTGTAGGTTACATTTTTTACACCAACAATTAAAGTGTCTGTTAATTCAATCACTTTATCAACAAGTAAAAAAGGATAACGGTGCGGTAATATTTTTTCAATAGCCGTTACATCATGCACCGGTGTTTTTTCAGGATAATAAACCGGAACGTTTACTTTGAAACGGTTCTTTTTAATATGCTCCTTGATCTTTCTTGCAAACTCTACATTGCTTGCATGACCGGGACGGTTAGCAATGATATGAGCTTTGAAAGGCATTCCTACCAGTGCAAGATCACCAACAAGATCAAGCAACTTATGACGGGCAGGTTCATTCGGAAACCTTAATTTCAGATTATTGAGATATCCTTCGCTGGTGATAGCAAATTTTTCTTTACCAAATGCTTTTGATAAAGTTTCCAGCTGTTCATCACTTACTGGCTTATCCACCACCACAATGGCATTGTTCAGATCACCGCCTTTAATGAGATTATTTTTGAGCAGGTATTCCAATTCATGAAAAAATGAAAACGTACGGCATGGAGCAATTTCTGAATTAAACTCACCCACATTACTCAACTGGGCATGCTGTGTGCCAAGTACAGGTGAGTTGAAATCAATCAGTGTATTGATGCGGTAATCAGTAGAAGGCATAGCAACCATTTCTACTTTCTTATTCTCATCAAGAAAATAAATATTATGATCAATACTGTACCATGTCTTAATGGCATTTTGTTTTAATCTGCCCACTTTTTCAATGGCTTCAACATAGGGGCGTGAACTTCCATCGAGGATAGGAATTTCAGGGCCATCAATTTTCACAAGTACATTATCCACTTCGCAGCCCACAAAAGCAGCCAGCAAATGCTCAACAGTGTTTACGGTTGCTCCATTATTTGAAAGAGTTGTACTGCGGTTGGTTTCTACAACAAAATCCACATCAGCCTTTACTGTTGGCTGATCTTTCAGGTCAGTACGTTGAAAAACAATACCGGTATTGGGATCGGCTGGTTCCAGGATCATTGTAACCGAATGACCGGAATGAATGCCCACACCTGAAATAGTGATCGATTCTGCTAAAGTATGTTGGTTAGAGTTTTCGTTCCCGTTACTGCTGTTCATGGGCACGAAAGTAATAAAAAAGAGGGTAATTGCCTGTAAGCACGAAAAGCTGCTGAAAACTAGATGCTTTCTTTCTCGGCAATCAGCTGTTTTATGAGGAATTCCAGCTCAGCAATCCTCTTTTCCATTTCGGGGAGATTTCGGAAAATAGCCTGACTGCGAAGGGTGCTGGTATAGTCAAATGCTGGCGAACCTGTAACCACACTATTGGGGGCTTTCATCGATTTACTTACGCCACTTTGCGCATTAATTCGGCTTCCATCGGCAATGCTGATATGCCCAACAATCCCAACCTGTCCGCCAATCATTACATTGTTGCCAATTTTTGTACTGCCGCTTACGCCGGTTTGGGCTGCAATTACGGTGTAACTTCCTATTTCAACATTATGAGCTACCTGAATCAGGTTGTCGAGTTTCGCACCTCTCCGAATGATTGTTGAACCCATTGTTGCCCTGTCGATGGTACAATTGGAACCAATTTCCACTTCATCTTCAATCACGACATTCCCAATTTGAGGAACTTTCTTGTAAGAGCCATCTGCCTGCGGTGCAAAACCAAAACCATCGCCACCGAGTACCGTTCCGGCATGAATGGCAACTTTATTACCTACGGTACAATCATGATAAATTTTTACACCCGGGTGCAGAACACAGTTATCACCAACAACTACATTATTTCCCAAATAGCAGTGGGGATGAACTTTTACGTTCTTTCCCAACTTTACATTTTCTCCAATATAGCTGAAGGCACCCACAAAAACATTTTCTCCCAGTACAGCCGATTTAGCTACAAATGAAGGTTCCTGCACACCAACCATCTTTTGTTCCATCATCTTTTCGTAGGCTTGGAGCAATGTAGCAAACGCAGTATAAGCATCGGGTACACGGATAAGTGCCGCACTCACTGGCTGTTTTAACTCCAGTGAATCATTAATGATGATGATTGAAGCGCCTGTAGAATATAAATAATCTTCGTATTTGGGATTGGCCAGGAAAGCGAGATGGCCCGCAACCGCTTCTTCAATTTTACTGAAAGAGCGAACTGTTACATTAGGGTCTCCCTCTATTGTTCCTTTTACGATAAGTGCGATTTGCGAAGCCGAAAAATCCATGTATCCTGTCTTAATGTTTTAAAGTTACTTTCAAAAACGCTTACAAACAATCTTTTATGATTCCAAATGCCATTTTTACTTTAAAGAAGGGTGGCAAAGGTAGAATTTTTTAGCCGGGCTGTCGATTGCCTGGTAAATCAATCCATATTCAATCTCTGAAATATCCCTTACACTACCATCTTTAAACAGGATGTTGATACGCTCAATGCCCGGGTTGTACATCCGGTTTTCAGCAATACCATCAAACACAAAAAATGGGATTTCTTCTGCAGTTAAAGACAAATGCTTCTGTACTTTTTGTTGCATGACCTCAATTTCTTTTTTGATCAAACGGCTGCACTCTCAATTTTGTTTTAAGCATGTTCCTGTTTAAAAGCCATAGGCTGAGAGTGCTGATTACCTTATCAGGATGATTGACCCATTTTTTGATAGAGGCAATAACATCATAATCATCCAGTGCGCAAAACTTGGCTAAGTTATTTTGGATGAAAGTTGCCGACTGGGTTGTTCTTAAAAACTCATCCAAAACAGGCGATGATGAAAAATTGCCTGTTTCATCCTTGGCGAGAATTCTGGCTCTTTCCAGAATTTTCACCAGCATATTTTCTGCACTCAGCACTGTTTTATGCAGGTACACCTGCCAGTACATTAGTCTTCTTGCCACCAGGAATTTTTCAATACTGTAAATTGCTTTTTCCTCCACCAGTAATTCATTATTATGAACGGTGAGCATTTTAATAATGCGGTCGTAGCCAATTACACCTTCACTCACACCGCTGTAAAAGCTGTCACGGGTGAGATAATCCATCCGGTCCACATCTAACTGGCTGCTGATAAGCTGATGAAGGAATTGTTTGTGATAGGTTCCTTTAAAAATGGAGATTGCCAGATCAAGTGCCCCGTTGAGTTCTTTGTTGAGATGTTCAAAAATGAGCAGGGATATTTCTTCGTGATGCACATCTTCAATCAGCACATGTTCCAGCGTATGACTGAAAGGCCCATGCCCCACATCATGTAACAGAATAGCCAGTTTGGCTGCCTGTTCTTCTTCAGCTGTAATTTCAAAGCCCTTGCTTTTTAATTCACTTAATGCTAAACACATTAAATGGTAGGCGCCCATGCTGTGATGTAATCTTGAATGTACAGCACCCGGGTACACCATATGTGCCAATGCCATTTGATGAATACGGCGCAAACGTTGGTAAAAAGGATGAGATAATACCTGGTAAATCAGGTGGTCATCAAACGTAATAAAACCATAAACCGGGTCATTAACTATCTTTCTGAATTTCATTTTCCTGAACTGTTAAATATCAAACCTGCGAGTGCGCAAAGGTAATATCTTGTGCCCTGATTCCTGTAACTTGTGTACTTAACTTTAAATAACAAACATCTACATGGCAGTTGCAAAAATTCTTTGGGTTGATGATGAAATTGAAAGTCTTCAATCGCAAAAACTTTTTCTGGAAAGCAAGGGTTACGAAGTACACACACTCACAAATGGCTTTGATGCGATTGATTATGTAAAAGAGAACCCGGTTGATGTGGTGCTGATGGATGAAAGCATGCCGGGCATTACCGGGTTGGAAACACTCACTAAGATTAAAGAGGTGAATCAATCCATTCCCATTGTATTGATCACAAAAAATGAAACAGAGAACCTGATGGATGACGCTATTGGTTCACAGATTAGCGATTACCTCATCAAACCGGTTAATCCCAACCAGGTTTTACTCAGTTTAAAAAAGATCATTGATAATAAAAGGCTGGTGTCTGAAAAAACAACATCAGCTTATCAGCAGCAGTTTCGGAATTTGTGCATGGCATTTAATAGCAGTCCCAGTTACAATGAGTGGATGGAGATCTATAAAAAGTTAGTGTATTGGGAACTGGAGATGAGTAAGGCCGACAGTCCTGAAATGAGTGAAGTGCTGCAAACACAGAAAGGTGAAGCCAATAATGAGTTCTTTAAATTTATTTCAAGGAACTATGCGCAGTGGCTGAACCCTAAAGCAACAGAAGCTCCTATTATGAGCCATAACCTGATGCAGTTTAAAGTATTACCACACCTGGAAAAAGGTGTTCCCCTGTTTTTTATCCTGATTGATAACCTCCGGTTTGATCAATGGAAATATATTCAACCCATTTTTTCTGAAAGCTTCCGCATTTTAGAAGAAGATTCGTTTTATGCCATTTTGCCCACTGCTACACAATACAGCCGCAATGCAATTTTTAGTGGAATGATGCCGATTGATATTGAAAAGAAGTTTCCACAGCAGTGGAAGAATGACAATGATGAAGGCGGGAAAAACATGCATGAAGAAGAATTTTTCCGTGCACAGTTACAACGTCTCGGCAAGGGCGATCTCAAAGCATCATTTACTAAGGTGGTGAATCACCAGGCAGGACAAGATTTAGTAAATAATATTCACAACCTGATGAAGAACGATATCAATGTGATCGTTTACAATTTTGTGGATATGCTCAGTCATGCCAGAACAGAAATGGAAGTACTGAAAGAACTGGCGAATGATGAAAAGAGTTACAGAAGTATTACAGCAAGTTGGTTCGAACATTCTCCTTTGTACCAGGCACTGAAAAAAATTGCGGACAAGAAAATTAATGTAGTAATGGCAACTGATCATGGAAGTATCCGTGTGCAGAAGGCTGCCAAGGTAGTTGGTGATAAGGAAACCACCACCAACATTCGGTATAAACATGGCCGGAATCTTAACTATGAGCCCAAGGATGTGCTGTCGTTCCGTGATCCAAAAGAAATAGGATTGCCAACGCCTACTATAAATTCTTCATTCATTTTTGCCAGGGAAGATGTGTATCTCTGTTATCCCAACAATTATAACTATTACGCCAATTACTACCGTAATACCTTTCAGCATGGGGGAGTAAGCCTTGAAGAAATGATCATACCGGTTGTGCGGATGACCAATAAATAGCCGATAGTTAATAGAATGTCAGGGAAAAGCTGTGGAAAAAATATCTGCAGTTACAATCCATATACAAGTAGATTCGCAGCAATATTTAAATAGAAAAATCCCCCTTTAGGCCCGCCCGGATGACTGGTCGGACAGGGGTTAGGGTTATGAAATACAATCAAACAGGTTTAGATAAGTTAGAAGCCATCCTCGAAGAGAGTGGTTATGTGGTGCGTTATGAAAGAGGCAATTTTCAAAGTGGCTATTGCATCCTGGAAGACAGGAAAGTGGTGGTGCTGAATAAATTCCTGTTGCTTGAAAGCCGTATCAGTACCGTTATTGATTTAATTCCCCAGGTAAATATTACATACGATGCCTTAACGGCAGAATCGCAGAAGCTGTATGATGAAGTAATGGCGCTTGCAGCTGCAAAGCAAACTGAGGAGTAAAAGAAAGAAACAGAGAAATAAAAAATGTATAATGACAAATGAGAAAGTATATGCAGCAGCAATCACTTTCTTATTTTTTATTTCTAATTTCTCATTTCGTATTTTTAGTAAGTGAGCTATCCTCCCATTAAAATTACATTTCTCGGCACAGGCACAAGCAGCGGAGTTCCCATGATTGGCTGCGATTGTGAAGTTTGTACTTCCACCAACAAAAAGGATAAACGTTTACGCAGCAGTATCATGGTTGAAACTGCAGATACAACCATTGTAGTTGATACCACTCCTGATTTCCGTTACCAGATGTTGCGGTTGAATGTAAAAAAAGTAGATGCCATCATCTTCACACATCCGCATAAAGATCACATGGCAGGATTAGATGATGTAAGATCATTCAATTTCATTACCAAAAAACCAATGGAGGTTTACTGCAATTATTTAACAGAAGAAGCATTGCGCCGTGATTTTTATTATGCATTCTCTGATACAAAGTATCCCGGAGTTCCGGAAATAAATCTGCATACAATTACAGATAAACCCTTTGTTATAAATGATCTGTTGATTGAACCTATATTGGTTTGGCATTTAAAAATGCCGGTACTTGGTTTTCGTTTTGGTCCGTTTACCTACATCACGGATGCAAATTTTATTGAAGAAGAAGAAAAGGAAAAAATAAAGGGCAGCAGGGTAATGGTGCTGAATGCTCTTCGTAAAGCAAAACATATCTCACATTATAATCTGGAAGAGGCCATTGCACAGGTGCAGGAACTTGAGGTTCCTGAAGCTTACTTCACACATATCAGCCACCAGCTTGGTTTAAATGATGAAATTGAAAGTGAATTACCACCGGGAATTCATTTAAGTTACGATGGATTAACGCTTGAGCTTTAAACCGGCTCCCCTCACTACCCGCTTTGTAGTATTTGATTTTTTTTTGATAACTGCTATTTTTAAGTATGCAGTTTACCCAAAACAAATGGATAAAGGATTATTTTACCTTTTCCCAAAAAGAGCGACGTGCAGTTATTCTGCTGGCTGTTGCGGCATTATTGTTTGCACTTCTTCCAACCATGTTTCCTTTTTTAGTAAAAGACGAAATGGAGTTGGTTATTGATACGGCAACTGAAAATCAGCTGGCGCAATTGAAAATTATTCCTGAGCGTAACGAATACAGAAACAGCAATGAGCAGAATGAACAATTGTATGAACCAAAATATGCTTCAACCAACAGGTACAAAAAAGACGAACCGGCTGGGGAATTCTTTTATTTCAACCCTAACACTGCAAGTACAGAAGAATGGCAACGGCTGGGGCTGAGAGAGAAGACCATCAAAACCATTCTTAATTACCGGAACAAGGGCGGAAAATTTTATAAGCCGGAAGATTTGAAACGTATTTACGGATTACGTGAGGCAGAAGTTGAACGATTGCTTCCTTATGTGCAGATTGAAAAGGCAGCAGTAAATAAAAATGAAGGAACTGGCTTTTCAGAAGCTGTTACTGAAAAGAAATCCGGGATAACAGAAAGCAAAAATTTTGTGATTGATATCAATACGGCTGACACAACTGAATGGAAAAAGCTATACGGAATCGGCAGTAAACTTTCACAGCGTATTATCAATTTCCGCACAAAGCTTGGAGGTTTTGCTACTGTTGATCAAGTGGGAGAAACATTCGGATTGCCTGATTCAACATTCCAGGCAATAAAGCCAAAGCTGATGGTAAAATCATCTTCCATCAAACAAATTAACCTGAACAATGCTACGCTGGATGAGTTAAAAGCTCATCCCTATATCAAATATGCCATCGCTAATGCCATTGTGCAATACAGGAACGAACATGGTCAATTTAAGTCAGTTGCCGATTTGCAAAAGCTGGGCGCTGTTGATGAACTATTACTCCGGAAAATAGCCCCTTACCTGACAGTAGAATAAAGGGGAAAAATATTTTCTTTATTCCGCTAACATATGTTAGCAAATCTCCTATATTTGCAGAGCCGTTTCGATTGATTGCTATATGTAAATCGTTGAGTCATGGTACTGGTTCGAGCATCAGTTCATGGCTCAACTTCTTTTAAGCCCTGCCGGAATCAAATGCCTAACTTGTTTAACCAGAAAGAGGCAAAGGTTGTAACCTTAGAAACAATAAAACCAAGTACATGAATTTTGCTCAAACAGAATTGACCGGACATGTGGCAGATACAGCCCGTGATTTTGCACAAAAATATATTAAACCGTATGTGATGGAGTGGGATGAAACCCAGCATTTCCCCAAAGATGTATTACAGGAAATGGGTAAGCTTGGGTTAATGGGCATTTTTGTTCCTGAGCAATATGGGGGTAGTGGTTTTGGGTATCATGAATATGTGGCAGCCATTGTGGAGGTATCGAAAGTATGCGGCTCGGTTGGATTAAGTCTTGCAGCTCATAATTCACTTTGCACCGGGCATATTTTGTATTGTGCCAGTGAAGAACAAAAGAAAAAATATCTGCCAAAACTGGCAAGTGGTGAATGGATAGGTGCATGGGGATTAACAGAACCAAACACCGGAAGTGATGCCGCCAATATGCAAACTACAGCTGTAAAGGAAGGTGATGACTGGATACTGAATGGTACCAAATGCTGGATTACACATGGAATCAGTGCAGAAATGGCGGTAGTTATTGCACGAACTGGTGAGCCAAGAACCAGCAGCAATTCAACTGCTTTTATTGTGGAAAGAGGAACGCCTGGGTTTAGAGGAGGTAAGAAGGAAAATAAACTCGGCATGCGGGCCAGTGAAACTTCTGAAATGATTTTTGATAACTGCCGCATTCCCGATGCAAACAGGATTGGTGAAGTAGGAGATGGTTTCAGACAGGCATTGAAGATCTTAGATGGTGGAAGGATTTCCATTGCGGCCCTGTCACTTGGTATTGCAAAAGGAGCTTATGAAGCAGCGTTGAAATATTCACAGGAACGTTACCAGTTTGATCAGCCTATTTCAAATTTCCAGGGAATATCTTTTAAATTGGCGGATATGGTTACTGAAATAGCTGCTGCAGAGTTACTGATCAATAAAGCAGCTGATTTAAAAAATCGTGGTGAAAAAGTTACTGAAGCGGGAGCTATGGCAAAATATTATGCCAGTGAAATTGCAGTGAAAACAAGTAATGATGCCGTGCAGATTTTTGGCGGTTATGGTTACACAAAAGACTTTCCGGTAGAAAAATATTACAGAGATTCGAAGCTGTGTACCATTGGTGAAGGCACCAGCGAAATACAGAAAATTGTTATTGCAAGAGAAGTTTTAAAGTAGATTAGTCAACATGAGAAAAAGCCGTTTCAATTTTGAAGCGGCATTTTTATTTTCATCAATCCAGGAAATCCTCTTCTTCTTTTTTACCATACTTTCCAAATAACCCATCAATGGCTCCGCCAAAAATGGGGAACTTTTCTTTGGCGAAATTTTTAATTACATCAATTGCTTTATAGGCCTGCTTTTCTGTTAATCCTTCTGCCATTAAGCGGTCAATTAAATCCTGCATAGAAATAGTTTAATGTTTCAGGTTTAAAGTTAATGAAATACCATGTGGGTGATTGGCGCAAATAAAAAACCTGCTGAGATCAATCAGCAGGTTCATGTATTTTTTACACCCCTTTAGGGAATGGGGCTAAGCTACTTTCAGCATACTTAATTTGCTCTTATCAAACTTATGTGTTGCGTAATCAAGTGTAAGATGGAATTTCTTTTCATCACTGCCCGGCAAATCAAACATTGCATCCGTTAAAATGCTTTCGCAAATACTGCGTAAGCCTCTTGCGCCGAGTTTATATTCCATTGCCTTTGTTACCATGAAATCATATACATCATCATCAATCGTTAACTCAATGCCTTCTATCTCGAATAATTTATGATACTGTTTGATGAGTGCATTTTTTGGAACAGTTAAAATCTGACGAAGTGTTTCTGCGTCCAATGGATTGAGATGAGTAACGATTGGCAAGCGTCCCAGTAACTCAGGAATCAAACCAAATGATTTCAGATCCTGTGCATTTACATACTGCAGCAGGTTCTTCTTCATCAGTTCCTGTTCTTCATTGTTTACATTAAAACCAATTGCATTGGTGTTAACTCTGCGTGCAATTACCCTGTCAATACCATCAAACGCACCACCGCAAATGAAGAGAATATTCTGTGTGTTAATTTTGATGAGTTTCTGCTCAGGATGTTTTCTTCCGCCTTGTGGTGGAACCAGTACTTCTGTTCCTTCCAGCAATTTCAGCATACCCTGCTGCACACCTTCACCACTTACATCTCTTGTGATGGATGGGTTATCACCCTTACGGGCTATCTTATCAATTTCATCAATGTAAACGATTCCTTTTTCAGCAGCAGCCACGTCATAATTACAAACCTGCAATAAACGTGTAAGAATACTTTCCACATCTTCGCCTACATAACCGGCTTCTGTAAACACCGTTGCATCAACTATAGCGAATGGAACATTCAGCAAACGTGCAATGGTTTTTGCCAGCAGGGTTTTACCGGTACCGGTTTCACCCACCATAACGATGTTGCTTTTTTCAATTTCAACTTCGCTTTCTGTTTTTTGCTTTAAACGTTTGTAGTGATTGTAAACTGCAACAGCCAGTACCTTCTTGGCATCGTCCTGGCCAATAATGTATTCATCTAAAAACCGTTTGATTTCAACCGGCTTTTTGACGTTGAGTTTAAAATTAGAAGTAGTGGTTTCATTGCGGAGTTGTAATTCCTGACCAATGATTTCCTGTGCATGCTCAACGCAGTTTTCACAAATATGTCCTTCCTGGCCAGCAATTAATATCTTCACTTCGTCCCTGCTTCTGCCACAAAATGAACAATGCAACATGTTGTTTTTTGCCATTTGAAATGGATTTTTTTGGCAGGTCTGCACGAGCAAACCGCCTTCAAAGATAATAAACCTTTGTAAAGGGCATAGAATAAATAAAATAGGAAAAAACACCAGTGTTTTTTCCCTATTTATGAGTTAATCTGAATTCTTATAATTTGTCGAGAACGCCATCAACAATACCATAACCAACGGCTTCATTGGCATCCATCCAATAATCACGGTCGAAGTCTTTCAATACCTGGTCAAGCGATTTGCCGCAATTTTTTGCCAGAATTTTAGCTCCCAGTTCTTTGGTTTTGGCAATTTGATTAGCCAGAATTTCCAGATCGGCACTGGTTCCCTGAGCACCGCCAATGCTTGGCTGATGAATCATTACTTCGCCATGAGGGAAGATAAAACGACGGCCTTTTGTACCTCCGCTCAACAGGATAGAACCCATGGAGGCCGCCATACCCATACAGATGGTACTAACAGGTGAGCTGATCATTTGCATGGTATCATAAATAACCATACCGCTGGTTACAACACCACCCGGGCTGTTGATATATAATTTGATTTCTTCGCCGGGTTTCATGGCTTCGAGGTACAATAATTTATTGACGATTTCTTTTGCAGAATTGTCATGTACCACACCCCAAAAGAAGATCTTACGGTCTTCGAGGAATTTTTTATTGTAAGGGCCAAATGCGGCTGCGGTAAAATTTTCTAACGGATTTTCTTTTGGTTCATCATCTTCTTCGCCTTCAAAGCGAACTGGAAATTTCGAATTATGCAGATACATAGTTTTACTTTTTAATGGTTTAGCTTTCTTTTACTTTTCTTGGATTCATCAGCAATACTTCATCCACCAGTCCATACTCTTTTGCTTCGCTGGCAGTCATCCAGAAATCCCGGTCGCTGTCCTCTTTTACTTTATCATAGGTTTGTTCACTGTGATAAGCAATGATTTCGTACAACTCTATTTTGAGTTTTTTTACTTCATTCACCATGATCTGAATGTCAGTTGCCTGACCACCTGCACCACCGTATGGCTGATGCAGCATGATGCGTGAATGTTTCAATGCAGTACGCTTTCCTTTGGTACCTGCGCACATGAGTACGGCACCCATTGAAGCGGCGATACCAGTTGTGATAGTACTTACATCGGGAGTGATGTACTGCATGGTATCATAAATGCCAAGGCCTGCATAAATACTTCCGCCCGGGCTGTTGATATACATCTGGATATCTCTTGTACGATCGGTACTTTCCAGAAACAGCAACTGTGCTGTTACAATGTTGGCTACATAATCATTAATTGGTTCGCCCAGGAAAATGATACGATCCATCATTAAACGGGAGAAAACATCCATGCTTGCAACATTCATCGGGCGCTCTTCAATAATGTAAGGCGTAAGGTTTGTTGGGCTGAATTGTGTTTGATAATTATGCAGAGTGGCGCCGGAGATACCACGATGTTTCACGGCATATTTTTCGAATTCTTTGTTGATATCCATAGTGAATTTTTTTCCGGTTTGAAGTTAAGGTAATCGGTTGAAATAGAAATGTTTTCAAATACCATGCAATGAATAAAAGCAGGACAATAAGGCAGAGGAAACCAGTTGATACTTTATAGTTGGTGGTTTTCGGTTGTTGATGTTCGGTTATTATGGCTGAATAACAACCGGCCTGACAAAATAAAAATCCCGCCAATTACTCAGCGGGACTGTATCTTTTTAAATCGTACATCTAACCTCGTACTTCGTACATATTAATGGTGATGATGTTGATGTTCTTCATTCATTTTAATGAATTCTTCGGCGCTTACTGCTTTCTCTTCTTTTTTAATCTGCTGTTCAGCCCAGTTAAATACTTTTTCAGTTACCAGCTTACGGTAAGTGCTGTCAACCTGCTGCTCATCTTTCAATAAGGTTTCAACATATTGATCCAGCCATTCAACATTGCCATCTGCAAGGTTCATTCCACCGAAGTAACCCAGTACCTGCTGTTTCAGATTTTCTCTCAGTTCTTCAGGAGTTACATCCAGTTTATTTTCGGTAATGATTCTGTCGGTGATTAAAGTCCAGCGTAACTGTGTATCAAAGGTTGGGTATTCAGCTTCAATCTGGTCAGGTGTTTTTGCCTGCTCACCAGAAGTTGCCATCCATTTTTTTAAAAAATCAGCCGGCAGTTCCATTTTCACATCTTCTAACAATACATGGTATAAATGATGCTGAATCTGGTTGCTGCTTTGTTTATCCCAGTAAGCCTGGATATCTGCTTCCAGTGCTGAACGGAATTCAGTTTCTGTTTTAATTTCTTTTCCCGGAACTGCTTCTTTAAAGAATTCTTCGTTCAGTTCTCTTTTTTCAATTAAACCAACTTTGGTGATGGTGATTTTGAATGATTTTCCTGCAGCTTCTGACGCTTCTTTATAACCGAGATCACTTACAACCCAACTGCGTTCTTTTTCTTCAAAAGCATCGTTCAGCTCAATCACCAGTGTATCATCTTTCTTTAAGCCCTGTAATTTCGGACGGTAAGCTTCAGAGAAATATTTTACGAGCAATGAATTGTCTTTCTTTAATCCACCTTCAACTGCATTACCTGCTGCGTCTACTTCTTCAAAAGTGAGGTTCAATACATTATCATCGCTGCTTACAGTTTCAGGTTCGGTCATTTTGCCGAAACGGTTTTGTAAACGCTCAATTTCTTCGTTCACCATTTCAGCCGTTGCCTTTACCCTGAAGTACGGAGCAGAGATATTGCCGAGGTTGATTTCAAAAGCGGGTTTTAAACCAACTTCAAAATCAAAACTGTAATCAGCAGGGCTGTCCATATTTGGTTTGAAATCGCCATTTGGCAGTGGAAGGGGCTGGGCAAAAATTTCCAGTTTTTCAGCTGCGAGGTAATCGTTCAGTCCTTTTTCAATGTTGCGGATCACTTCTTCCGTAAACATACCGGGGCCGTACATTTTCTTTACCATTCCTGCAGGCACCATGCCTTTACGGAAGCCGGGAATATTTGCCTGTTTGCTGTACGTTTTCAAGGTTTTTTCAAACGCAGGAAAATATTCTTCTTTTGTAATTTTTACAGTGAGTTTGTCATTTAACAAACCAATGTTTTCTCTTGTAACTGTAGCCATAATTTTGAAGCTTTTAGCTATCAGCAATTAGCTGATAGCTTGATTTTTGGTCCGGATGAAGGGACTCGAACCCCCATACCTTACGGCATCAGATCCTAAGTCTGACGTGTCTACCAATTTCACCACATCCGGAAGAACTTTTGTTTAAAAACGGGCTGCAAAGGTAGGGGGTTTCAGGTATTCATTCGTTTTGGGAGGGAGCTTTTTCGTAAATTCGTGGTCCACTGGAATCGACAACGACCATACCGGCCTATACCCTTACTCCCGAACAGGAAAAAAAGGAAATCCTTCGTCACTACCGCAGTTTGTTACGATCACTCAAAACAAAACTCAAAAAAGGCGATAAGGAACTGGTGCGTACTGCCTTTGAAATGGCGGCAGATGCACATAAAACCATGCGCCGCAAAAGCGGCGAACCATATATACTGCATCCGTTATCGGTGGCACAGATTTGTGTGGAAGAAATTGGGCTGGGTGTGCGTTCAACAATTTGCGCTTTATTACATGATACGGTTGAGGATACTGATATTACGCTGGAAGATGTAGCCCGTGAATTTGGAAATGAAATTGCGAGGATCATTGACGGGCTAACCAAAATTTCTACTGTTGTTGATGCCAATTCAACACAGCAGGCAGAAAATTTTAAAAAGATTTTACTGACGCTTACGGATGATCCGAGAGTAATCCTGATTAAGCTGGCGGATCGTTTGCATAATATGCGTACGCTCGACAGTATGAAGCGGGAGAAGCAGCTGAAGATTTCCAGTGAAACGGTTTATATCTATGCTCCATTAGCTCACAGGTTAGGCTTATATAATATCAAAACGGAAATGGAAGATCTTTCCATGAAGTACCTGGAGCCGGACATTTACAAGGAAATTGCACGCAAGCTTTCAGAAACAAAACGTGAACGCAGTCGCTATATCAATGAATTCATCAAGCCCATTAAAGAAAAAATGGAAAGGGCTGGGTTTAGCAGTTTTGAAATTTATGGAAGACCCAAATCCATCCACTCCATATCCAACAAAATAAAAAAGAAGGGTGTAAGCTTTGAAGAAGTATATGATCTGTTTGCCATCCGTATGCTCATTGATGCCCCACCGGAAAAAGAAAAAGAAGATTGCTGGAAAGCTTATTCAATTGTTACAGATATGTACACGCCCAGTCCTGAACGATTGCGTGATTGGCTGAGTAATCCCAAGAGCAATGGGTATGAAGCACTGCATACAACTGTAATGGGTCCACAAGGTAAATGGGTGGAAGTGCAGATCCGTACCAAACGTATGAATGAGATTGCAGAGAAGGGTTTGGCTGCTCACTGGAAATACAAAGAAGGGAGTGGTGATGAAGACCGTTTTGATAAATGGTTTCATAATATCCGTGAAGTACTGAATAACCAGGACAGCAGCTCTCTTGATTTTTTACAGGATTTTAAAAGCTCTTTTCTTGCAGAAGAAATTTATGTGTACACACCAAAGGGCGATGTAAAAATGCTGCCGCTTGGAGCAACAGCTCTTGATTTTGCATTTGGTGTACACAGTGATGTGGGCGGAAAATGTATTGGTGCCAAAGTAAATCATAAGCTGGTTCCTATTGCACATAAGCTGCGCAGTGGCGACCAGATTGAGATCATTACAAGCAGTAAACAACGGCCAAGTGAAGACTGGTTAAGTTTTGTTGTAACGGCCAAGGCAAGGAGCAAAATCAAAGATGCACTGAAGGAAGAAAAACGGAAAGTGGCTGATGATGGTAAATATGTGCTTCAACGCAAACTGGAGCAAATGGGGGCCAGCTTTGATGTGCAGAACGTTGATACGTTGGTTCATTTCTACAAGGTTCCTTCGCAGCTGGATTTGTATTACAGAATTGCCACAAAGAATATCGATCTCAAGGATATTAAAGAATTACATCTGCATGGTGATAAACTGGAATTACCCAAGCCGGTGAAACCAACCATGGAACCCAAGCCGGATTATGATCCACATAAACCTATTTCACCCAAGGATTCTGAACTCATCATTTTTGGAGAAAGCAGCGACAGAATTGTTTATACACTGGCCAATTGCTGCAAACCAATTCCCGGCGATGATGTGTTTGGCTTTGTATCAACCGGCAAAGGGTTGATCATTCATCGTACCAATTGCCCCAATGCTGCAAGATTGCTTTCGAACTTCGGGCACAGGGTAGTGAAAACCAAGTGGGCCAAGCACAATGAAATTTCTTTCCTCACCGGTATAAAGATTATTGGGGTTGATGATGTAGGTGTAGTTAGTAAGATTACCAGTCTTATCAGCGAAATGAGGTTGAACATCAGTGCCATCACTATTGAAGCAAAGGAAGGTGTGTTTGAAGGAAACATTAAAATCTTTGTACACGATAAAGATGAACTTGATGAAATGGTGGCCCGTTTGTACAAATTACCCGGCATCCAGACAGTGGAGCGGTACGATACTGAACAGTAGTTTTCCCCAACTTAATTTTTATTTCGTCTTCCCTTTCTGTTTCTCTTATTTTTGCGGCTTCAAATACCCACTCAAACTATTTTATGGTTGATGTAATTCTGGGCCTCCAATGGGGCGACGAAGGAAAAGGAAAGATTGTTGATTTTTTTGCTCCCAATTATGATGTGATTGCACGCTTCCAGGGCGGACCAAATGCAGGACATACTTTGTATGTCAAAGGTGAAAAAGTAGTGCTGCATCAAATCCCCAGCGGAATTTTTCATAACGGCATTGTGAACTTAATTGGCAATGGTGTTGTACTCGATCCTGTTACACTCAAAAGAGAATGCGACAAGGTTGCTTCCATGGGAGTGGATGTAAAGAAAAATTTATTCATTGCAGAACGCACCAACTTAATCATTCCAACGCACCGTGCATTAGATAAAGCAGCTGAGATGGCAAAGGGTGATGAAAAAATTGGTTCTACCTTAAAAGGAATCGGCCCGGCATATATGGATAAAACAGGTCGGAATGCTTTACGTGTTGGAGATCTGCTCGATCCTGAATTTAATGTGCTTTACAATAAGCTTCGTGCAAAGCACCAGCAACTGCTCGATAATTATAATTTCAAAGAAGATATCAGCGAGTGGGAAAAAGAATTCTTTGAAAGCATTGAGTTTTTGAAACAGCTGAATATTGTTAATGGCGAATATTTCATCAACAATAAAATTGCAGAAGGAAAACGTGTGTTAGCTGAAGGCGCACAGGGCAGCATGCTCGATGTAGATTTCGGAACCTTTCCTTTTGTAACATCATCCAATACAATTTCAGCAGGTGTAAGTACAGGACTTGGTATTGCACCGAATAAAATTGGTGAAGTGATTGGTATTACCAAAGCTTACTGTACAAGAGTGGGCAGCGGTCCTTTTCCTACCGAGCTGTTTGATGCAACCGGTGATAAATTACGTAAGATTGGAAATGAGTTTGGCGCAACAACAGGGCGCCCACGCCGGTGCGGCTGGATTGACCTGGTAGCGTTGAAATTTGCCTGTATGATCAACGGTGTTACACAAATTGTAATGACAAAGGCAGATATACTGGATAGTTTTACTGATCTTGAAGTTTGTACTTCCTATCTTGTTGAAGGAAAAGAAACTAAAGAGATTCCTTTCCAGATCAGTAAAGTAAAGATCGATCCTGTATATAAAGCCTTTAAGGGCTGGAGCAAACCCATTGTGGATTGTAAATCATGGGCCGATTTCCCTGAACAGATGAATTCGTATCTTAATTTCATCAATGAATATCTTGGTGTTGAAGTGAAATATGTTTCTAACGGACCGGGAAGAGAGCAGATCATTTATCCATAAGGGAAAATGTTTAGAAAAAAAATATCAAAAAAGTTTGGCTAATTCAAAAACCCGTTTAAATTTTACAGCATAATCGTTGTTTAAAAATGGCAAAGTCAATTAAGAAAACCGAAGACAACTCATCTCACAAATCCGAACCGGTAAAGAAGCCTGATACCAAATCTAAAAAAAGCCAGGAAGAGGATGATGATGACGATGATGATTTTGAAATGGATGATGAACCTGTTGTGAAAAAGGGTGGCAAAGCAGTTGCATCAAAAGGCAAGGGTAAAGCTGATGATGATGACGATGATGATGCAGGTGATGAGGAAGATGATGACTGGAACAAAGGCGAAGAGGGTGATGATTACGATCCTGACTTTGAAGAGTTTGATATACCAAAATCAAAAGTCAAGAGTGTTACAGGTGGAAAAAAGAAAGCCGCAGAAGAGGAAGATGATTTTAAAGTGGATGATGATTTCAAAGAGTTTGATGTGATGGGCGGCGGTGATGATTTTGATGATGACGATGATGATTTTTAAAAAATTAAGTGAAAAGAAGCTTTCAATCTTTTTCAATAACAGATCTTTCTGAAACAAAAAGTCAAATGTTGAGCTGGTGTAACCGGTTCAACATTTGTGCTTTTCTGGATAACCATCATTACCAGTTACCCGGCCATAGCTACGAATGTCTTGTTGGCTGTGGTGCTGTTGCATCTGTCAAGGCCAATGCAGGAACTGCATTGAATGAATTGCAACTGTTTCTTGATCAGCAAAACGACTGGTGCTTTGGTCATTTGGGTTATGACCTGAAAAATGAAACAGAGCAGCTGCAATCAACACATGCTGACAGGATTGGTTTTACTGATCTGTGTTTCTTCGTTCCCGAATATGTTTTTCAGCTCAGCGAAAACGAAATCAGCATTGGTTCAGTGAAGAATGATCATGCAGAAGTGTTTCAGCAAATCAAAGCTCAGTTAATTCTATCCACTGCTCAGAAGAGTGATCTGCAGATTAAAGAACGTGTATCAAAAGAAGATTATCTCAACAGCATTCAATCTATCCGTCAGCATATTCTACGTGGTGATTGTTATGAACTGAATTACTGCATTGAATTTTTTGCAAAAGATGCAGGCATTGATCCGGTGCAGGTGTATCAGTCGCTCACAACTATTTCTCCCAATCCATTTGCTGCCTTTTACAAAGTGGATAACAGTTACCTGTTATGTGCAAGCCCTGAACGTTTCTTAAGAAAGCAGGGAGCCGAGTTACTGTCGCAGCCCATTAAAGGAACTTTAAAGAGAGACAGAACAGATACAGCTGAAGATGAAGTATTGAAAAATCAATTATACAAAAGTGAAAAAGACCGGAGTGAGAATGTGATGGTGGTTGATTTGGTACGTAATGATCTCAGCCGGGTATGCAAAGAAGGAACAGTGAAAGTGGATGAGCTCTTTGCTGTGTATTCATTTCCGCAGGTACACCAAATGATTTCAACCATCAGCGGCGAAATGAAAGATGAACTGACATTTACAGATATCATCCGTGCCACATTCCCAATGGGAAGTATGACGGGGGCACCCAAACGAAAAGTACTGCAACTCATCAATCAATATGAACAGACAAGACGTGGAATTTTCTCCGGCGCTGTTGGCTATATAGCTCCCAATGGTGATTTTGATTTTAATGTAGTGATCAGGAGTATTCTGTACAATGCATACACTAATTATCTTTCTTACCTTGTTGGAAGTGGTGTTACGTTTTACAGTGATGCAGAGAAAGAATATGAGGAATGTTTATTGAAAGCGAGTGCAATAAAGAATGTTTTGGGTTAACTCTTCTTCTTCGTCACAGGTTTCTTCTTCATCTCCGGTAATTCAGAAACTTTGGGATAAATATCTTTCATACCCTGTTCGCCATAAAAACGCATGAGCAGCTGTACACTTTCACTTAAAATATTATACCGGTTTTTATTAAAGACCTGCATTTTTTCTTTTGGGAGGCGAAGGTCAAATGTATTGTTGCCGGCCAGTACTGCATCAAAGTTGGGGTTGAGTTGATTGAAATACATTAAATCAATCATCAGGTCTTTTGCCATTACAACTGAGCTGAATTTTCCTGCAATAGTTTGGACATCTATATTGGGATCTGTTTTCTCCGGTGCAAATTCTGCGGGTTTATTTTGTTGCCCGTTATTCACCGAAGTTGTGATACCACCTTTTCCTTCCATGATATAATGAGTGGCAATGAATTTTTTTACATGGGTTCTGCTTTCTGCGGGGAGATAATATTGAAGTTTCCAAAAATCACGGCTGCCGCTTTTTTTAATAGCACTGTATACACGGCCGGGTCCGCCATTATATGCGGCAATCACCAGCAACCAGTCATTCAAATCTTTATAGAGATAAGTAAGATATCTTGCTGCTGCATGTGTGCTGCGGAAATAATCAGTACGTTCATCAACCCAACCATTCACCATCAACCCATATTCTTTAGCAGTATAAGGCATAAACTGCCAGGGGCCTCTTGCACCAACCCAGCTTGTTGCACCCGTACTTAAGCCCGATTCAATTACTGCAAGATATTTTAACTCATGCGGTAACCCATATTGCATGAGTACATTATCAATCAATGTAAAGTAAGGAACGCCCCAGCTTTTCATTTTCGTCAAACTTTTTCCGTGACCTTCTAAATAATCCTGGATAAAGCCCCATGCCTGTGGATGAATCTGTGCATCATACGATACTGCGGGATTGAATTCTTTGTTAACGAAGAGTGTTTGAAATCCGTATTTGTCAACGTTGCCCTGTGCTGTATCTGCCACAGTTCCATTGCCTGAACTGTCTTTCTGTGCAAACGACAAAAGACAACTTCCACTAAGAAGTATGAGCAATAGAATTTTCTGCATAATAAAATTAAACTGCCTTATAGGTTTTTAACCATTCGTTGCTAAGGCGCAGCAAAGATAGCTCATCAAAATGCTTTGTCATCAGTTGAAGGCCGAACGGTAATCCGTTGCTATGCTGAAAGAGGGGAATAGAGATGGCAGGTATACCAACCAGATTGGCATAAACAGTGTAAATATCGGCCAGGTACATTTCAATGGGGTTACTGCTTTTTTCACCGATCTTAAATGCAGTTGAAGGAGATACCGGCATCAGCAAAACATCTACCTCATTGAATACCAGTTTTGTTTCATTGTAGAGCTTACGTCTAACCTGTTGTGCTTTTGTATAGTAAGCATCATAATAACCGGCACTTAATACAAACGTTCCGAGCATGATGCGTCGTTGTACTTCTTTACCAAAACCATCGGAACGGTTGGCGGAGTAAAATTCTGTTAATTCTTCTTTTACCGGTGTTGATTGCGGTCCGTAACGAACTCCATCAAAACGGGAAAGATTGCTGCTGGCTTCAGCAGTAGTTAAAATATAATAAGCAGGAACGATATAATCAATAAGATCAAAATCAAGTTCTTTTACTTCATACCCATCTTTTTTTAATTTGTTGATGAAGTTGACATGAGCCGATTTAATTTCTGCATCCAATCCTTCATGTTCTAATGTTTGTTTGAAATAACCCAAAACAGGTTTGGTTGTTTTTGGCTGATCTAATCCTGCAGCATAATCAGCAACAGGCAATGATGAAACAGTACTGTCAAAATCATCAGCACCTGCAATAACAGATAAAACTAAAGCAACATCCTCTACATTGTTTGCCAGTACACCAATCTGATCAAAGCTTGAGCCGTAAGCAATCAAACCATGACGGCTGATTCTTCCATAACTTGGTTTCATACCAACTACTCCGCAAAAATCTGCCGGCTGACGAACAGAACCACCGGTATCACTGCCCAAACTAATCATACAAAGATTCGCCTGAACAGCAACTGCTGAGCCTCCCGATGATCCGCCGGGTACACGTTCCTGATCAATTGAATTTTTGACTGCACCGTACGAAGAATTTTCGTTACTGCTGCCCATGGCAAATTCATCACAATTATTAGTGCCGATGATAATGGCATCTTCTGCCAGTAAGCGTTCAACAGCTGTTGAATTAAAAATGGAATGAAAACCTTTGAGAATTTTTGATGCAGCAGAAACAGGATGCTGTTTAAATGCAATTACATCTTTAATGGTGAAAACAACACCATGCAGTTTGCCGGTTGTTTTCCCTGCATTACGCTGCTCATCTAACTGAGCTGCTCTTTGCTTTGCTTCTTCATCAAAACTGTGAACAAGCGCATTTAAACCTTTATGCAACCTTATCTGTGACAAATAATAATCAACTGCCTCTTTGCAGGAAGTTTTATTCGTCAGCAGGCTTTCATGATAATCCTTTATGGTTGCAAATGGATACAAATAGCTATGCAGCTTCAACTAGTGAAGTAGTGGAATGATGAAAGGAAATAATTACTTGGGTTGCTGTGTATCGTTTGTGCTGTCTTCAATTTCTTTACGCACATTACTTTTAGCATCATTGAACTCACGGATACCTTTGCCAAGGCCTTTCATCAGTTCAGGAATTTTGCGGCCACCAAAAAGAATCAGGATGGCAATTACAATCAGGATAATTTCCTGTGTACCAAGTACGCCGAGAAGTATGGGTTGAAAATTCATAATATTCGATTTAGTAGGAAAACAAAGTTACAGTTATTTATAAAGACGTTTGCAGAAAGATTTGCATAAAAAAACCTTCTGTGAGGAAGGTTACAATGTTTTTAACTTTAGTCAGTTTAGCGGATATAGTTCTTTCCGCATTTACCAGCTTTGCCGTTAGCAGCCTGGTATGGACTGATTCCCCTGTTGCAGGACATTAATAAAAATGTAACTACTGCGAGTGCCAACAATACTTTCTTCATACCGAAACAATGATTTAAAAATTAACAATTGGGTAAAGATTGTTTCGATAGGTATGGGATTCGGTATTAAGTTGGTTCTTTTAGTATTGAATTTAAAACGTAAGATAATAGATAAAAGTATAAAACGGAAAGATTCTTTCCGGTTTTATTAAAAAAAGGTCAATAAGCTTATTTAATACGCTTCTCTTTAATACGGGCACTTTTACCGCTTCTTTCACGCAGATAGAAGAGTTTTGCACGGCTTACTTTACCCACTTTGTTCAGTTCAACTGAATCAACATTGGGTGAGCTGAACGGGAAAGTACGCTCAACACCTACGCCATCAGAGATCTTACGCACTGTAAATGTGGCAGTTGCGCCAACACCCTGACGTTTGATCACATCGCCACGGAAGCTCTGGATACGCTCTTTACCGCCTTCAACGATTTTGTAGTTAACGGTAATATTATCACCTGCTTTAAATTTAGGATATTCCTTTTTAGCAGTTAATTGTTCATGTATAAATGCAACAGCGGCGTTCATAACTCTTAATTTTTAGGACGGCAAAGGTAGGGGGTTTTTGCAGGAATTTGTTATTTGTTCTGCGGAATTTGGAAAAAAAGTTAACCTCCCAATTCCGAATCCTTAATTCCAAGCTACTTCCTGATTACCTCGCCACGTTTACAGCTCTTTTTTCCCTGATTACAGTAACCTTGATCTGGCCGGGATAAACCATTTCGGTTTGTATTTTCTGCGCCATTTCAAAGCTCAGTTTATCTGATTCAGCATCGGTTACTTTATCGGCCTCAACAATTACACGAAGTTCACGGCCAGCCTGGATGGCATAAGCCTTCTCAACTCCGGGATAGGTCATAGCCAGACTTTCAAGATCCTTTATACGCTGCAGATACTGCTGCATGATCTCCCGACGGGCTCCCGGTCTTGCACCACTGATGGCATCACAAGCCTGAACAATTGGTGAGATTACATACTGCATCTCCATTTCATCGTGGTGGGCGCCGATAGCATTAACTACTGCCGGGTTTTCGCCATATTTTTCAGCAAGCTTGGCACCAAGCAAAGCATGGCTCAATTCAGTTTCTTCATCGGGCACCTTTCCAATATCATGTAACAAACCGGCACGTTTGGCCAGTTTTGGATTCAGTCCGAGTTCTGCAGCCATAATGGAACAGAGATTGGCTGTTTCACGGCTATGCATTAATAAATTCTGGCCATAAGATGAACGGAAACGCATACGCCCTACCATCCTGATCAGTTCCTTATGTAAACCATGAATACCCAGTTCAATAACGGTACGTTCTCCGATTTCCATAACCTGTTCTTCCAGCTGACGCTTGGTTTTCTCAACGACTTCTTCAATACGTGCAGGGTGAATACGGCCATCTGCCACAAGGCGCTGTAAGCTCAATCGGGCAACTTCACGGCGAAGTGGATCAAATGAAGAAAGCAGGATTGCTTCGGGAGTATCATCAACAATCAGATCAACACCTGTTGCTGCTTCAATTGCACGAATGTTACGGCCTTCACGACCAATGATCTGACCTTTAATCTCATCACTTTCCAGGTTAAATACAGTAACCGTATTTTCAATTGTTTGCTCAGCTGCTGTACGCTGAATCGACTGAATAACAATTTTGCGGGCTTCTTTATTTGCTTTCAGCTTAGCGTCCTCAATAATTTCCTGCTGCAAAACAAGGGCTCTTGTATGAGCTTCCTGTTTCAAACTTTCAATCAATTGATTTTTTGCTTCCTCCGCACTGAGGCCGGCAATTTTTTCCAAGCGGCGGATATGTTCTTCCTGGTGTTTCTCCAGTTCTGTGCGTTTTAAATTTACCACCTCTATCTGGCGATTGAGGTTTTCTTTGATTGCCTCGTTCTCCTTGAGCTGCTTATCAAGATTACCTTCTTTTTGGTTGATAGATTGCTCTTTTTGGCGGGCACGATTCTCTGTTTCGCCAATCTTGCGGTTACGTTCATTCACCTCTCTTTCATATTCTGATTTTAGTTGAACAAATTTCTCTTTGGCTTCCAGTTCCTTTTCCTTTCGGATCGTTTCTGATCTTAATTCCGCTTCTTTAATAATAGAATGCGCCTGTAAGTCTGCTTCTTCAACCTGTTTTTTTGTGTTTTTGGCGAAGGCAAATCGTCCCGCTAACACACCGATTATAAGTGCAGCAGCTCCGATTATGATGTATAAAATTGTGGGTTCCATTGTTTTTAACTGGTTTGTTTAATTCTGTCAGCAAATCGTTCCTCTCTATGGTATTGTTTCTGTTCATAGTGGGAATATGGTCGGCGAAATTACTAAAAATAAGCCACTTATGTTCATTAGGGAGGGAGAATAAGAAAGGTTTTGAAGCATTAATTTGACTGTAATAGTCTCAGTTTTAGTTTTGCCGCTCAAATTGGAGTTCCTGAAACAATTAAATCAGAACATTTGTCTCAAAACAAAATTGAAGCAATGGTAATAGTAATTCTCATGACCGTGACTCAAAAAGAGCAAGGTTGATGACCAACTATCGGGCAGGGTTCAATAACTGGTCAATTTGCTGTTCCAGCTTTTTCAAGGCCTCAGCTGACTGGATTTCATCCCCTCAACCGTTACGTTTTTGTTTTCGGAGGTTACATGTGTAGCATACCAGATCAATACCATAGCGATATAATCCTGCATGTCTTTCCCGGCAAAACTGCTTCTGAATTCCAGGATTTTATCATTGATGATTTTTACTGTTTTGCGCACATGTTCTTCATCTTCAGGGGTTACTTTGATGCGGTAACTCCTGTCGCCAATGATGATATTTACCGGAATTAATGTTTCCATAATTATGAAATATGAATTTGATGCTCTATATTAGACTCCCCAAGTAAATTAAATCCATCTTCTTTTGTTTGACTGCTGATTTTTGAACTACCCCTGAGAACTGATATTTACCGAAACCAAACCACAAAAAAATGTTCGCAACAATCAAACCCCAGGTTTTCCTCGACTCGTTGACCCTGGAACTTTTCTCACCCCAAATTAACGGATTTAAAGCCGTATTGAAAGATGATAAAGGTTCTATTTGCCGAAGTATGGAAACAGACAGCCACCATCAAAATTCTTTAACATGGAATGGCTTAAATGATCTTCCGTACGGCGTTTATACCGTTGAACTGCAGAGTGGTAATGACGAAATGAAAGTAAGACTGGTAAAGAGAGTTTGACCTTTATTGGGTTAACATGGCAATACAGCGGTCGATTTCTTTAATAAAATGAGTCAGTTTTTTCTCCAGCTCCTTTTTCTCCTTATCATCTAATTGCTGTTGCGATGCTTTCAAAATGGCGTTCTGCATTTCCATTACTTCAAACTCCTGCTTTTGACCATAACTGTTCTCTTTCAGGGAGTCCAATTCCTGTTTCAGCTTCAGGTTTTCCTTTTCCAGTTGCTGATGCTTTTTTACCAACAGCTGCATTTTCTGCTGCAGGGTTTGAATATGTTGGTCAAGCAATGCCACAATAAGCCGGTGTTTAATTAGTAAAAATTATTTTCTGATCTCTGCTTCCATTTGCTTTTCCAGTGCCTGGATGAGCGTGCTTACCATTTTTTCGGTTTCATTGTCGGTCAAGGTTTTCTCATCATCCTGGAAAACCAAATTCAGTGCCATGGATTTTTTCCCTGCACCAATTTTTTCACTTTCAAATACATCAAACAGTGAAACAGATTTTAAACGGCTCACTTTTGCATTAAAGATTATTTTCTCCACTTCTGCATAGCTGATTGCTTTTGAAATAACAATCTCCAAACCTCTTTCCACAGCCGGGAAACGGGCAATCTCTTTATACTCCAGTTTGGTTGTTGATGCCAGTTTGGTTAAAACATTCCAGTTGATATCAGCAAAGTAAACAGGTTGTTTAATGTCGAACTGTTTTAATTGATTCGCATCTACAATACCAATTTTTGCTACAATCTGCTTATTCGCTTTAAATTGAATTCCACTGCTGAAATCTCTTTCTGCACTGAATAATTCTGTTTGAGCATTCAGGCCGGCCTGCTGCAAAATTCCATTCACAACTGCTTTCAGGAAATAAATATCAGTTGCTGAAGCTTTTTGTTTCCAGGATGCTTCTGTATTACCGGAAGTATAAATGGCCAGGTGATCTGTTTCGAAATATTTACCCACTTCTGAAGTAGTATATGTTTTGCCAAACTCAAACAGCCGCAGATTATTATTTTTCCTATTCAGGTTAAATGAAATGCACTGCAAACCTGTTTCCAGCATAGAAGGACGCATTACATTCAGCTCTGCACTCAGATTGTTGAGCATCTTAACAGTAGTTGCCAGTACCTCTTCACTGTACCATGCACTATTGGCGATGGAGTTGGTGAAGATTTCATGAAACCCTTGCCCGGCAAGACTGTTACTGATCTTTTCTTTATAAGCAAAAGGAGTAAAATCGAGTTCTGTTGATGGAGAAATGGTGATGCTGCTTGGGATTTCTACATTATCCAGTCCATCGATCCGCATAATTTCTTCCGCCAGATCAGCCGGGAGTTCAATATCCGGTTTGCTGAATGGCGGAGATACCCACAATTCATCAATGGAATCTTTAACGATCTCAAAATTCAGTGATTCAAAAATCTTCTTTACTGTATCAGGATGATAATTCTTGCCACTGATTTTTTTCAGGTAATGATACTTGATAGCGATCTGTGGTTTTTGTTTTGGGTTTGGATAAACATCCACCAAATCACTTGCAATTTCACCACCGCCCAATTCTTTGATCAATAAAGCAGCACGTTTTAATACGTTTACTGTATTGCTGATATCAACACCTTTTTCAAATCTTGTAGCTGCATCTGTACGTAGGTTATGACGGAAGGAAGTTTTACGTGTTGTAATGGGATTGAACCAGGCACTCTCCAGGAAAATATTTTTCGTTGTTTCTTTTACACCGCTTTTTGTTCCGCCAAATACACCTGCAATACACATGGCTTCTTCTTTATTGCAGATCATCAGGTCTTCGGCATTCAGTTTTCTTTCCTTTTCATCCAGTGTAAGAAAGGTTGTTCCTTCAGGAAGATTTTTTATAATTACTTCTGAACCTGTAATAGCATCTGCATCAAATGCATGAAGCGGCTGACCCGTTTCATGTAAAATGTAATTGGTAATGTCAACAATATTATTGATGGGTCTTAACCCGATTGCTTTCAATCGCTGCTTCATCCAGCCAGGACTTTCCTTCACGGTTATATTCGAAATACTCACACCCGCATACCGCTGACAAGCCTCTTTATTTTCAATCTTAACTGCAATGGGTAATGTTTTATTATCGGGTTTAAAGTTGTTGCTGAAAGGAGATTTCAGGTTGTATTGTTTCTTATCATGAAAATTGAGATAAGCAATTACATCTCTTGCAACACCCATATGGCTCATCGCATCCATATGGTTCGGGGTTAATCCAATTTCAATGATCCAGTCAGTATATGGTTTGAAATATTCAGCGGCGGGAATTCCGGGACGGAGTTCAGGCTTTAATACCATAATACCCGCATGACTGTTGCCAAGTCCGATTTCATCTTCAGCACAGATCATCCCATGACTTTCAACGCCACGGATCTTTGCTTTTTTCATGGTTAATGGTTCACCACTTACTGGATAAATAGTTGTTCCAATTGTTGCAACCACTACTTTTTGACCAACTTCCACATTTGGAGCACCACAAACGATCTGCAAAGGTTCAGCAGCACCAACATTTACAGTGGTTAAGGTTAACTTATCAGCATCGGGATGTTTTTCGCAGCTGAGTACCTCACCAATCACCAATCCTTTTAATCCTCCTTTGATTTCCTCGTATGGTTCCATACTTTCCACTTCAAGACCAATAGAAGTAAGAATGCGGCTTAAACGTTCTGGTTCAACATTCACCGGCAAATACTCATGCAGCCACTTATAACTTATTGTCATTCTGATTTTACTCTTTAATTCGGAAAGCTGCAAAGATAATTCATTGGATGCTTGAAGCACAAAGGACTTTTCACTGCTTTTCTACAGGTGAAAACAGTAACTGTATTGAACAGGCGAAGATTCTTCAGAAAGGTGAGTTTTTCCTTTTTTTGCAAGTGTCTGGAAGCGGCAAAGCCTTACTGTGACTGCATTGAGTGAACTGAAATAGGGCTGAAAACCGCTGAAACTTCATATTGTAATCTGAAGCATCCGGCAAAAAAAAAGTAGTAAAATCTTTCTGCACAACGGGTGTGCAAATACTTTGGGTTTGGGCGAAAAAATAAATTAAATTGAGGATAACAGGCTTGGTTTATGTGAATGAAGCGGAAAAAAAAGTGGATAACCCTGAAATTACTGTTAATTGCAGTTGAAGAAATTAATGATTGGATTTGTTTTTGCTTGTATTGAATTCTCGATTACATTCGTCACCCTTGTTTCGGTAACAATTACATAACAGATGATTTAGGCAGTATGGTTGTTTCGGAAAGGGCCCGAAATCAAAAACCTGCATTACTTACAACAATGGATCTTACTAACCTCAATAAAGAACGGAAAGCGAAAAGAAAACCTTCACTGGATCTTTCAACAATGGTGTATGGCAAAGTGCCGCCACAGGCGAAAGAACTGGAAGAAGCAGTACTTGGTGCAGTAATGCTTGAAAAAAGTGCATTCGATACCGTTAGTGAAATTTTACGACCTGAATGTTTTTATGTAGATGCTCATCAGCGCATTTTCCGTGCCATGCAGGGACTAACCACCAAAAGTTCACCAATTGATTTGCTGACAGTGGTGGAAGAACTGAAGTTAAAAGAAGAACTGGAAATGGTAGGTGGTGCATACTTTGTTACCCGTTTAACCAATACAGTTGTTTCTACTGCCAACATTGAAGCACATGCCAGGATCATTCTGCAAAAATTTCTGCAGCGTGAATTGATCCGCATCAGCGGTGAAACCATTGGCGATGCTTACGAAGAAAGCACCGATGTATTTGATTTGCTCGATGATGCCGAAAGCAAGCTGTTTGAAATTACCAATAACTATCTCCGCAAAAATTTTGATTCGTTTGATAATGTGCTGATCAAAACGATTCAGCGTATTGAAGACATGCGGAATAAAGATGAAGATGTAACGGGTGTTCCTACCGGTTTCCCTACAATGGATAAAGTAACTTACGGTTGGCAGCCAACGGATCTTGTGATTCTTGCGGCACGTCCTTCAGTTGGTAAAACGGCATTTGCGTTGAACCTTGCCCGTAATGCAGCATTGCATCCAACAAAACCAACGGGAGTTGCCTTCTTTTCATTAGAGATGAGTGCAGGACAATTGGTACAACGTATTCTTTCGGCTGAAAGTGAAATTATGCTGGAAAAAATTTCCCGTGGTAAACTGGAAGATCATGAAGTACAGCAATTGTATAAAAAAGGAATTGAACGCCTGGCAAAAGCACCGATCTATATTGATGACAGTGCGGCATTGAACATTTTTTGAATTACGTGCCAAAGCCCGTCGCCTTGTAAACAAACACAATGTGGGGTTGATCCTGATCGATTACCTGCAGTTGATGAGTGGAGCAGGAGGAAATAAAAATACCAACCGTGAACAGGAGATCAGTAATATTTCAAGAAACCTGAAAGGACTTGCAAAAGAGTTGGGTATTCCAATCATTGCTCTGTCTCAGTTAAGTCGTGAAGTGGAAAAAAGAAAAGATGGAAACAAGATGCCGCAGTTGAGTGATCTCCGTGAATCGGGTGCCATTGAACAGGATGCGGATATGGTTATGTTCCTGTACCGTCCGGAATATTATGATATCACTTCGAATGAATTTGGTGAAAGCAACCGTGGTGAAACCCATGTACGTATTGCCAAGCACAGAAACGGTCAGCTGGAAACAATCAAACTTCGTGCATTGCTGCATATTCAAAAATTTGTGGAAGATGATTCATCTGATATGGGTGCTGGTGCATTGCCCGGCGGTGGAAACTGGAAACCGATTCCGCAGGATGATGGCCCGAAAGTATTTGTGCAGAAAGGAAGCAAGATGAATGATATGAATTTTGATGAAGAAACTCCTTTTTAAAAAATAATAATCAAATAGTTCATGGAGAACGAATCTTAGATTTGTTCTCCATTTGTTTTTATGGCCTATCCATTTTTTTATACCGGCGATTTAGATGCTTCATCAACTTTTGTAACATTGAATGAAGAAACATCAAAGCATGTGGTGCAGGTGCTGCGTATGCAAGAAGGTGAAGAATTAAATCTTACAAATGGGAAAGGAAATTTACTGACGGCTGAAATTACCAACGCTCATAAACGGAACTGCGCAGTAAGAGTGAAAGCAGCAAGCTATAAGCCGCAAACTGCAAAGAAAGTTTCCATTGCCATTTCCCTGGTAAAAAATGCCAGCCGCTTTGAATGGTTTTTAGAAAAGGCGACCGAGTTAGGTGTAAACGAAATTATTCCTTTGCTCTGTGAACGTACAGAACGCCAGCATTTCCGTTATGATCGTATGAATGGAATATTAGTAAGCGCAATGCTGCAAAGCCAGCAGACATGGTTGCCGTTGCTTCACGAGCCAACAAAACTTGATGATTATATCCGGCAGACAGCGGCATCAGAGGATACAGCTAAATTCATTGCACATTGTATTGATGAAGACCGTCAATCATTATCAAAGATCCTGAGCGGAGTCGAAGGACAAATCAAATCATCTTCAAATCGTAGTATTCTTATTGGTCCCGAAGGTGATTTCACTCCAAATGAAATTGAACTGGCATTACAGCATCAGTTCATTCCTGTTACACTTGGTGAAACAAGATTACGGACAGAAACAGCAGGAGTTGCGGCGGCAGTATTACTTTGTATTCAGTAAAATTATAGGGAGACAAATTTACTAACCGTGGATCGCACGGTTTAAAGCAGAACCGCAAACTGGAATCAGTTTACAATTTTGTTGGCACAGCTGCTGCTGGCAAAAGCTTCAGGTTTGGCTTTGAATGCAAAGCCCATTCCCAGGATATAACCCATTGCTTCACGCAGGGCTTCGTTGCTTTTGAAATGCGGATTGGTGTTAATGTCGGCATGTACTTCCATGTCAACATCATACTCTGTAAACAGATCGCACAGTTCATACGCAATTTCAATGCTCCGGGCAACTTCCACCAGCATACGTTCCTTAATAGAATAACGCTGTTTTGTTTTTTCATTGTGAATAAACATAAAGCCGCCACGGCCTTCACGTAAGAAAACAATTACTGTTGCAAATTCTGTTTCGCTTCCTTTTACCTGGCTGTCGGTACCAATGCAAACTTTTAAGCGAAACCCTTTTTCTGTTTCCCTGATAATGGCAGAGCGAACTTCATCTTTGATCGGAAGCCTGATTTGTTCGCCATTGAATCGTCTCCAGTTCATAAATTGAGGTTTTCCTAATTTACGAATATATTTCCGGTACTGGCAAGAATGTACAGTTAAGTGTTTATTAACAGCTGGGGATAAGCGAAAAAAACGATTTGATATTTGAGGTTTGATGGTTTGAAGTTCCCGGCCCCCCCGGGTCTTCAGCTGAATTTGCTCAAATAATGACGGGGCACCTGCTAGTTCATATGAGCTGGAAATCTCAAATTTCAAACCGGCTGAATAATTTTTTGAACATTGTTCTCAACAGCTAATTGACTCAGCTCTTCATTTTCAGCACCCGGATTAAAAATGATGCGTTTAGGTTTTAATGAAAGGATATAATCGTAGTAATCTTTTTGATGAACAGGATTGAGATAAAGTGTAACAGTATCCACTTCTTCAAGAGGGATTTTTTCTGTTTGAATATCAACATCAGAAACAATCCCCTTGTGACGGCCAATACCGACTACATCATGACCTTTTTTACGCAAACTGTTAATTGCAAGATAGCTGTACCGCTGCGGATTATCTGATGCACCAAGAACAAGGGTTTTCTTTTTCATACAGCAAAGTTAAGAGTAAATGATACCATCAAAAATGAACGAAATTTGATCATGGAAGCAACCTGTATTGATTCGAATTTGAGGGTATAATGAATCATTTCAAATGCACAAACTCTTTCAGTTTTACATATTGTAGTTCTCGCCAGCAGATATAGGTATAGAAGACTGCAAGAAAAGGGGAGGCATATAATAAAATATACAAACCAATACCGGAAGGAATCAGAGCCAGCAAAAACACCAGCCAGTGATAATACAAACGAAAACTTTTTTTGCCGGTATACCATCTTTTCACTGCATGCAGGATCATGCTGAACAACTGTACAGCACCAACAGTATAATAGGCGATAAACAGCATGCCACCTTCACGGCTTATGAAATAACTGATGGCGAAGGCTGCTATCAGCAGAACATTTACATAAAATTCTATCAGCTTAAATGTTTTCATATTTATAATAATAAATATTTCAGAAAATAATGAAAGTATATGTTTTTAAGAAAGCCGATTGATGTCGGCTTATTTGTAATCCAGTTCAAATTATTTAAACAGTTTCAGTGCAGTACTCAAAAACCAGCTCTCATCACTCTTCACCAAAACATCCAGCATACTGTCTGCATGTGCACCAAATTTTTTGATCCCATTAATTGTATCAATAAATGTTTTTACATCTTTATCTTTTTTATCGCCATCCACTTTACTTAACTGATCCATCAGTTTCATCATCGGGTCAAGCTCTCTTTTCTTTCTTTCCTTGATGATCTGTGTTGCTACTTTCCAGATATCTTTTTCTGCAGTGAAGTATTCTTTTCTTTCCCCCGAAATGATAACACGATCTACCAGGCCCCAATCAATTAAATCCCTCACATTCATGTTTACATTACCCCGACTGATATTGAGCTGCGCCATTACATCGTCCTGTGTTAAAGGGTCAGGACTGATCATGAGCAATGCATGTACCTGCGCCATTGTGCGGTTGATTCCCCAATGTGTACCCATAGCGCCCCATGTGCTGATGAACTGCTGTTTGGCTTCAGATAATTTCATGCCCCTAAGTTAACTCATTGTTTCGAAGTTTCAATAATTACTGAAAATTATTTTTTCAGAATGAACTACCATGTGTTCGTTTTATCAATGGCCTTGTAAGAAAAGGAAATGTTTTGAATGCCTTTATAAACAAATTTGTAACGATGCTTTTTCCAAAGAAACGCTGAATGATGCGGCCAATTTTTATACGTCCGGCAAATTGCTGTTTCCATTGCCGTAAATAGTTGTCTTCCATTTCTGAACGACTGATTTTGTTTTGCAGAAATGCATGGATGTTTTCAAATGCAAGTTTACTACCATGCAGGGCCATGCTCATACCATTGCCGCATAACGGAGTAATCATTCCGCCTGCATCACCAACCATGAGCAGATGATTTTCAACCAATGCTTTTTTATCAAAACTGATTTGTGAAATAGTGAGAGGCACATCATATAAAAATTCAGCTTCTGTAAATATTTTTTTTGAGATGCAGGGTTTTGAAACAGAATTTCTCTTTCCATCTGCTGAATGCTGTTGTTGCTTTTCTTCAGGTTATCGGCAGTGGTTAAATAACAGAGACAATATTTTCCTTGTTCAATTTGTGAAATACCGCAATAGCCGTTTTCAAAATTGTGCAGTGAAATTAAGTTAGCGGGATAGTTTGTTTTGATATGATATTTTACGCCGATATAATTATTGAGCTTATTGGGCTTTTGCTGAACAAAATCCCGGTTCCATTTTACATCCAGGTTACTTCGTTTGCCAAATGAACCGGTAACAACAGAACCTCCCAAACTCCCAGCGGAGGAGGTAATCCACCGTTATTTTAAATGCATTTTATTAAAAACTACATCAGTTATTTTTGTTTCTTCTATCACTTCAACACCTGCCTGCTTTGCAAGTTCAGCCAACGCATGATCTAATGAATAGCGACTGATGCCGAATCCACCTAATGGAAGTTGTTGCTGAAACAATGTTCCATCAGGCGCTGATATATTCAGTTGTTTAATGATGGGCAATTGCATCTGCTCAAGCGGAACACCAAGCCGTTTCAAAAAATCCCAGCTTTCAAGACTGATGTATTCACCGCAAACTTTATGGTATGGATATTTTTCTTTTTCAAACAGAATGGTTTTATAACCTGCTTTTGCTGATTGAATAGACAAAGCAAGCCCTGCCAATCCGCCTCCAATAATGGCAACATGATATGTTTGATTTTCATTACTCATTATGAAAGATCAGCAGCCATCTGAAAGCCCATTTCCAGTTTAATTGAACTGAATGTACAGCAGCTTTTTGCAGAATGTTTTGTAATTCTTCTTTTGAAAAACCTCTCAATACGCTTAAGGGTGCATCATTCTTTACAAGATAGGATTTTGAAAAAATGCGGCTCAATATCTTTATGGAGTGGTAAGCTAAAAAATGACGGTGCAGATCATTCACAAAAGAGCCAAGTTTTGCCTGTTCTTTCATCCAGACGAATTGCTGCTGCAATTCTTCATCAGTAAAATGATGGCAGAATAAAGAGGAAAATAAGATATCCGGTTTCTCTGTAAAGTGTACTGATCTGTAATCAGATGTTATGAATTTAATCCCAGTATTTTCTTTTCTCGATTTGGCGTAAGCAATACAATTTGGATTGATGTCAATACCAATCAGCTTTACTGCAATATTTTTCCTTGAACACCATTTCCGGATTGCACTTAAATTATCACCACCACCGCATCCAATTTCGCAGATCGTAATTTGTTGTGCAGTTGTTTTCCTGAGAAAGAGTTGAAGCCCAGTGATTGTGATTTGATGGCCCCCGAGATAGGTATTAATAAAATCCAGTTCCTTCATATTCTGTTTGATGTCTTCAAACGGAATGTCATCCCTGTCGAGTAATTCTTTCTGGTATGATCGTTGGGAGAAATCAGGCATGTGCTGAGGCTGTAAAAGTTTCCATGGTTAATCCCGGTCCGAATGCTGCTCCAAAAATCATTTGATCTTTTTTGCGATCTGTTGATTCCATGATTTCTTTCAGCACAAATAAAATAGTGGCCGAAGACATGTTGCCATATTCTTTCAGTACTTTATAACTTGAATCCAGTTCGCCATTTGTAAGATGTAAGCTTTTATGAATCGAATCAACAATGCGTTTGCCGCCGGGATGAATGCACCAGTTGCTGACTTGTTTTTTATCTAATCCAGCATGCTGTAAAGCACGGCCCACCAATGGTTCAAAATCTTCTTCAATCAAATCGGGAATATATCCGCTCAGCGTCATTAAAAAACCGGTAGAAGAAAGTTCCCATGCCATATCTCGTTTTCCTTTGGCAACAATTTCACTGTAAAAACTTTTTAAATGCAGTCCCTCATGCTCATCTTCGTCGTGAACAATTAATGCGGCAGCACTTCCATCAGCAAACAACAGGGTAGAAGTGATACTATCAGGACTGGGATCTTTTTGAAAATGCAGTGTACATAGCTCAGTACAAACAATCATCACTTTTGCATTCAGTTCTGTTTTGCAAATGGCATCTGCCAGCTTCATTGCATGAATGGCTGCATAACAACCCATGAAATTGATGGAAGTACGGAAGATTGTTTTTGGCAGATCCAGCATGTCCGTTACCATTAAATCAAGTCCGGGTGCACTCATGCCGGTACAACTGACGGTAATGAGATGCGTGATTTCATGACTGTGAATTTTATGTTCAATGCAGTTACGGATAGCATCAACTGATAACTGCGGTGCATGCCTGTTATACCAGTTCATCCGGTGTTCAATGTTAGGAAACGGTTCCATGTTTTCACTGTGCGGATAAAACTTCCATTCATTTATCTGCTGACTGTAATCGGGAATGGCAGAATAACGGGTTTCAATACCACTCTGATGATACAGGAATTTCAGTTTCCTGCTTTCAACTGCATCCAGTGCATATACCTGCTGCATAAACTGCAGAATATCTTTCTGTGCATGTTTAAATGCCGGAACGGCTGTGCCAATAGAAATGATCTTACTCAAACTGATTCATTATTAATACGGTGATAAATGCAGCATTGGTGCAGATGCTTGCCAGAATATTCATACGCATGGTATTCAAAAAATCAGCCGCAGCTTCTGTTTTCCAAACCTTTGCTGCCCACCAAAAGAAATATACGAGAATGGGCAGGAAAAAGATGAGCAAAACAAAAAACTCTCTGATCATAAGCGATGAAAAAAATACATAACCAACTAACAGCATAGCAACAGAATATATGAATGCACAAAACAGGAATGTTTTTTTATAACCTAATTTATAGCTGATCGTTTTTACTCCATCGTCCAGATCCTGTTTATGCTGATAAATTTGTGTGAGCGGATAAAAACCACCAATCAATAAACTGGCGGCAATCATTGCTGCAAGAGGCATGGATGTTTTTAGCATTTCATGACTGCCATGATATACCATCCAGAAAACCAAAGCACCCTGGAATGTGATTACAGTAAGATAACCGGCCAAAGGATATTTCTTTAACCTGATACCACGGTAACTGTACATCCTTGAAGCAGTGATATAAATTAATGTTCCCAATGCAAACCAGGGACTGATGAAGAAACTTAAACCAATTACCAGTAGATCCATGAAAACCGTTACATAAAATAATTGTTTGGTTGGCTGTAAAGGTTTTTTTAATCCTCCAATAGGAGTATCATCTCTGTCCATATAACTGTTGTACCCGTTACTGGAAGGATAAACCAGTACATGCAGAATAACAAAGATGAGGATGGCTCTTGTCCAGTTGATGTTTACCAATTGCGTTAGTGCAAAGAAATATACGGGCATTAAAAAAAAGGAGAAATGAAACCGCAATAACTGGATGGTGCTTTTTAAAATCATATTGTTTCAGTATGATGGCAAACGATATTCAAGATCGGCTTTTTTTGCCAGAACCAAGCAGCGGATATACTGAACAGGAAATGGAAATGAGTTGAATTCTTTTATCTTAAATGCACGATACAAAGCAACCCGCCTTCTTTATCCCGGTAGTAGGGAACAATCATAGCTGTTCCGTTTTTGTTCCGGGTAAAATTCTGTTTCAGCTTCGGATACACCCAATAAACAAACTGTACAGAAAGAATCCCCACACCTGCACCGGCAATTACATCACTCATCCAGTGTTTGTTATTGTACATCCGTAAACAACCGGTTGCTGCTGCTACAGTATAACCGGCAACTCCATACCAGGGAGAAACATCTTTATATTCCATCCGTAAAAATTCTGCTGATACAAATGCCTGGCTGGTATGACCTGAAGGGAACGACAGTCTGTTTGAGCCATCTGGCCGAAATTTATGGGTTAGATGTTTAACAGGAGTAACAATCGCACCAGCAAGTGCATAACTCAATCCCAGTAATAATGTTCTGTCAACAAAATTATGTTTGCCTTTTACACCCGCCATGTTCAATGCATAAACGGCAACAATGGGAACAAATCCTGTATAGTCATCAATCCCTGTTGTTTTGTGCGGATTCTTATCCCATATTGTTTGTTTGATATTTTGATCGAGTTGTATCAGCGGTTTGCTTTCTAATGCAATAAAACCATAAGTGATCATGGCAGCAGGAATGATATAAGTAACAGGTTTGATTGCCCTGCTGTTCTTTTTTACTGATTGAATGGTTGTACTGTCAGCAACAGCTAATGTGTCCTGTGCCGAAGCAGCAACAGAGCCAAACAGTAAAGCAAGAACCAATCGTAATCTCATTCTTCTAATTTGTATTCATTTAAAAAATAATCCCGTTACAAAGCTGTAACGGGATCTATGAAAAAGAATTGTATGCAATTAAACGAGCATGGTTACAGGGTTCTCAATAAACTTCTTCAGTGTTTGTAAGAAGCTTGCACCAACTGCACCATCCACACTGCGGTGATCGCAACTCAGGGTTACTTTCATAACATTGGTTGTTCCAAAGTTTCCATCAGCTTTTTTAATAACGATCTCTTTGATTTTACCAACAGCAAGAATACAGCTGTCAGGAGGGTTGATGATGGCAGTGAAATCTTCAATGTCCATCATACCTAAATTCGAAATCGTAAATGTATTACCGCTGAATTCCTGTGGCTGCAGTTTTCCTGTTCTTGCTTTATCATACAAACCATTTGCTTCCTGTGCAATCTGGCTCAATGATTTTTGATCAGCAAATTTGAATACAGGAACAATTAATCCCTGCTCAACTGCAACGGCACTGCCAATATGAATATGATTGTATGTGCGGATAAATTCACCCATCCATGAACTGTTTACAGCAGGATGTTTACGCAAAGCCATTGCACATGCTTTGATCATGATATCCTGGAAGCTGATCTTCACAGGGCTCACAGCATTTAACTGTGTACGTGCAGCCATGGCATTATCCATGTTCAGCTCCATGGTTAAATAGAAATGCGGAGCAGTGAACAGACTTTCACCCAAACGGCGGGCAATGGTTTTACGCATGCTTCCGTTTGGTGTATCAACAAAACCTTCACCGGCACCCGGCGTAAAAGCAGTGAGCGGCGGAGTCGAACTGCTTTTTGCAGGAGTACTGAGCGAAGTTGAAGTACTTGCAGCAGCAGGAGAGTAATTATCAATATCTTTTTTAATGATTCTTCCGCCATCGCCACTGCCATGTACTGCCTTCAGATCAATGCCTTTATCGGCAGCAATTTTTTTGGCTAAGGGAGATGCTTTTAATCTTCCGTTAGTAGAAGATGAAGAAGCAGTAGCTTCTGGCGTTTCAGTTGCTGCGGGAGCACTTGCTGTTGCGGCAGCAACTGTTTGTGGTTTTGCAGCTCCTGTATTTTTCAATGCACCTAATAATCCATTGATATCTGTACCTGCTTTACCTATAATAGCAATCACTTCATTTATTTTAGCAGCAGAGCCTGCTTCAACGCCTGTAAATAACAAAGTGCCGTCAGCATAAGGAACCACTTCCATGGTAGCTTTATCGGTTTCAACATCAGCCAGACTTTCATCTGCTTTTACTGAATCACCAACCTTTTTATTCCAGACAACAATTTTCCCTTCGGTCATTGTATCACTCAACAATGGCATGCGGATAACTGTAACACCAAGGCTTTTGGCCAGTGCGTCAGCATCAGCACCTGCGGGAGCAGCGGCTGTTTCGGTTGCAGCAGGGGCAGGAGTACTTGCGGCCGGAGCTGATGCAGCAGGGCCATCGAGCAAACCTTTATAATCTTCGCCATCCTTACCAACAATGGCAATGATTTCATTGATCTGCGCTGCTTTTCCTTCAGGCACACCAATATATAATAAGGTACCATCGGCATAACCAACCACTTCCATCGTGGCTTTGTCGGTTTCTACATCAGCAAGCACATCGTCGCTTTTTACTTTGTCGCCCACCTGTTTGTTCCATTTCACAATTTTTCCTTCGGTCATGGTATCACTCAACAGCGGCATACGTATTACTTCGGCCATATAATCAGTTTTTTTAAGTCGTAATAAGGGCGTGAAATTAAGGCAAAAAGAGGAAAAACAAGCCGATAGTCAATAGTCAATAGACGATAGTTAAAAGTCAGCCTCAAAAATGACCGGCTAAAGACTATATACTACCGGCTGCCGACTTCAGTTTCGTGTGCTGATACCCTGCAAAATCTGCCTTTCCCTTTTCTTAAACCGGCTGCAACGAAACCCTCAGCTTCCGTGTCAATAGTATTAAATTTGGTCTGTGAAACTGTTTGTTCCTGCATTGTTCCTTTTGCTGCTGATCAGTTCCTGTAAAAAGCAGGACCCAGATACTGTATTGACCGGTACATGGAAGTTGACCGAAGTTATTGACAGGTCAACCTCTAGCAGCCAGTTTCCTCCAACATCAGCCAGCAGCTATCTTTCCATTACATTCCAGAGCGACGGAACTTATTTCGGCAATACGTTGGTGAATACATTCAGCGACGGAACTTATCAAATCATCGACAGCAGCAAAGTGAACTTCGGCAGTTTTTCCATGACCAAAATAAATGAAGATAATTTTGGGAGAGGTTTATTAACGGTGCTGATGTCATGTGGTCTGCAATCAGTTCACCCATGCGTACCATCACAATATACCATTACCGGGAGGAGATTATACATCAAGTCGGCGATGCGTTATGATCTTGTTCTTGAGAAAATGTAAAAATTAATAATCAAGCTCCATCCCCAGCCGGTCTTTTAATTCCTTTACCAGCGGATATTTTTCCGACATCTTCATGAACTGTTCTTTTGTTGAAAGCGGACGGTCAACCGGGTTATTTTCTTCCGGTGCTTCAATCAAATCTACATGAATATTGATGGAAGGATTATGAAAGAAATGCTGAATATGTTCCAGCAGCGGAGTTTTTTCCTGTTTCAAAAAGCCGAGCTGAATATTTCCGTAACAGATTACTTCAAATATTTCTTCGCTTTTCATTTTACATTCCATCATTTCCATGGTGGAAACAACTGAATGTTTCTGAGCCGTTTTTAATTTCAGAATATATTCCTGCCAGGCAATGCTTAACTGTTCAGCTTCTATTGGTTTTGATTGAGTGCTGACAAGATTGTTATCGTCTGAAATTTTCTGACGGATTCTTGAAAGACCACCTTTTACTCCACTGCCGGTTACAGCGTTTGCAGTTTGTGGTTTTGCAGTTGTTGCAGCTTGCTTGTCCGCAGGAGTTTTAACGAAGGAGGATGGCTGATAGCTTTGCTTCGGCTCTTCAATGATCAATTTAGCAGCACCTGTTTGCTGCGTTTTATTTTCCACGTTCAGCACTTCACCAACACTCATCGGCTTCAATGCCCTGAACTGAACCGCCTTTGCTTTATCAGTTACTTTTTTTTTATCAGATGTAAGGTCGATGGCCTGTTGCAGGTAAGTGAGTTTTATCAGCGCCAGTTCAACATGTAAACGTTTATTGCGTGCCTGTTTGTAATTGATCTCTGATTCATTCAGCAGGTTCAATGCACTGATGATCCATGAAGCAGATGTCTTTTTTGCAGCAGAAATGTATTTGTCTTTGAAGCTTTCAACAACCTCTAACAGGTTGGCTACTTTTTCATCTTTACAAACCAGCAGGTTCCTGAAAAATTCACTCATTGCATTCAGCACCATATCACCTTCAAAACCTTTTCGGTTGATATCATCAAACAGCAGCATCGCATCAGCCAGTTGCTGTTGCTGCATCGCATCGAGCAATTTGAAAAAATAATCAGCATCTAAAATATTCAGATGCTCCAATGTATTCTGGTAAGTCAATTCGCCATTGGTAAAGCTTACGATCTTATCCATGATGCTCAGCGCATCACGCATACAGCCTTCGCTCTTTTGTGCAATTACCTGTAAAGCTGCTTTCTCTGCTTTGATCTCTTCCTTATCTACAATTTCCTGCAGGTGATCAACCGTATCGTTACTGGTAATACGTTTGAAATCGAAGATCTGGCAACGGCTTAAAATGGTTGGCAGAATTTTATGTTTCTCGGTAGTGGCTAAAATAAAAATGGCATAAGAAGGTGGTTCTTCCAGTGTTTTCAGAAATGCATTGAAGGCACTGGAGCTGAGCATGTGTACCTCATCAATGATATACACTTTGTATTTGCCCATCTGCGGAGCAAAACGAACCTGCTCAATCAGCGAACGGATATCATCCACCGAGTTGTTACTGGCAGCATCGAGTTCATGAATATTGAGTGAGGTTCCTTCATTGAACGTACGGCAGCTTACACACACATCGCAGGCTTCACCATTAGGCTGTAAGTTTTCACAGTTGATGGTTTTGGCAAGGATACGGGCACAGGTGGTTTTGCCCACACCCCTCGGACCGCAGAACAAAAACGCATGGGCCAGCTGGTTGTGGCTGATGGCATTTTTGAGCGTGGTGGTGATATGACTCTGCCCCACAACCGTATCAAAAGTCTGGGGTCTGTACTTGCGTGCCGAAACAATGAATTTATCCATAACTACGGGTGCAATTTAGGAAAAGTAATGAGAGTATTTTTGGGTCCTCTGTGAATTGATTAAAATAATTAGTAATAGGTCTGAGAAATTCACTACAAAAAGCCCTATTCTCGATGGTCCCAATGTTCTACTGTAGTCCCCAAGCCTTTGAGCAAAGGAAAAACTCAGCAATAAAGTTATGACTGACCTCTTTCTCGGGTGTATTACTTAAGTATAATAAGGGGTTCTTTCTAATTACGGCAAAACACGTCTTCGATGAGTCGAAAACTCATGATCTTTTTATACCGTTAAATGATTCTCTTTTATTGATTGGCGGAAAATGGAAATACTTCGTGCCAAATCGTAATTATGATAACATAGATATAGCGATTCTAAAAATGTAATAGGAAATTAATTAACGGTTGATCAAAGTATAAGTTCAGGATAATGAAGAAGTATTGTAAGTGAAATTTAACCCTGATGAGGGCAAAAATGCTTTTATAATTTTTGCATTCCCACCAAGTTCCGGAATCAGAAATGGGAAATACTTTATCCCACAAAATGTATTTGCAGTCTTTACCAAAAATAAACTTTGAATCAATTAATAAGATTTTCAGTTAAAAAGGAGGATAATATAATTATAAGTCTTTAATGATCCAGAGCAGTATAGTGATAAGACTGAAAATACTCAGGCCAAAAGCTTATTGCAATATTACTTGCTGCGGTTATAGGTTTTGAAAGAAAAAGAACAACAACTTAATTACTGAAACAGGCAAAAAGATAGAAGAGGATATTAATCGTGGAATTGTTTGTGCTACGAGATCTAAATTGATATGAAAAACTTGAAGAATATAAAACAAGGCAAAGAATTCCAATAATAATGAAGGTACTTTCAGATTCAGAAATATTCTTTAGATTTCAATAATAAACAAGTTTCTAAAACTCTCCCCCGGCTCCACCACCACCAAAACTTCCACCACCAAATTTTGTTGTTTCTTCAGTTGGCTTGGTTTGCTGACCAAATGTTTCAGCAATGATCAATGATTCAATCTGCAGCTTTTCCATTTTATTTTCTTTATTCAGCTCGGCATAGGTAAAACCAAACTTCGGTTGTTTGAGATAGCTGATCAGCCCATAAGAAAGAATCAACAAAATTGCACCTGCAATGGTCATAAATACTTCATGTGGAATAAGATGATAATAATTCCGAACGGTAAAAACCATCGCAGCAATGAGCAATAATCCAACACGCAGAAAGAGTGCGTCTTTTTTTTGAATGCCTCTTGCAATATAAAGTATAGGAATAAGAAAGGTTAATATCCAGAACATCCATCCAAAGGGTAAAGAACCGTCACTGGTTAAATGAAACATTGCATTGTTCACTTCTCTCACCACATAATAATTTCCGGCGGCATAAAAACTGAGCAGACTTACAATACTGATCATGCTAAAACAATGCTCATAATTTTTCAGGCTTACTTTCTTTTCAAGATGCTTAATCAAAAAATAAACAGCAGCAGAAGCAGCCATCAGCACAAATGGGATGATGGCTTTTGAAATCCCCAGGTGATCAGTAAAAAGAAAGAACAATATTGCAAGCAAAGAAAGAAATGCAACCGCACTCATAGCCCTGTCAGCAAAACGAATGCTGCAATACAATGAAATAAGAAAGGCCAGTACACAATTCGTTAACGCACCAGCATCAAGAATTAAACTGATACTGCCGAATAACATCCCGGCAAAATTCCACAACAATGCATCATCCACTCCTGATTTATAATGTTGTTTTGTTTGCACCATAAACTCCAGTGCAGCATAAGTAAGCAGTGCAAAAAACAACATCAAACCCTTCCATGCGTTTTCAAGCGAACTCATAAACAACAAAGAAAAAAGGCTGAAGGAAAAAGAAAGAATGATGAGGGTTAAAATAAATAAACCAATACGGATAAAAATATTCGGCGTATAAAACTGAACAGGGTATTTCTGTTTGATAGCCAGCAATTCCTCTTTGCTGATAAAATTATTTTCAAAAGCAGTGGTTGATTGCTCCTGTATCCGTTCATTGTGCAGGGATGTGTTGTTATAGGCAATCATAGTGCTTTTATTTTTCTGTTACTGCTGATGAGGAATAATACAAGACCAATTCCGGACATAATAAAATATAGTAAGCCAAGATAGACCGGCCCCATATCATATCCGCCAATTGAAATCAGGAACCTGATAGCCACATAACTGATGCCGATATAGGTATATAGTGTAGTTACTAATAAAAAGTAAAAAGACTTTGTCTGCATTGATCTCGTATAAGAAAAAAAAGCAAGTCCAGCCAGTAACAGAAACCAGACTAAATAGATGCTGTCGAACTGAAACATGGCCGAGAGGCAGGAAATAAACAAAACATGTGTACCGAAGTTGGCATAGGTAAATTCAAAATGATGTTTCCATTTTTTCTGTTTTGAAATAAATGCCAGTGCAATCAGTACCGCTCCCAGGAATAAACCTGAATAAATAATGGTGCTGCTGTTGAAATCATTGACACGTAATAGCTGAGATGGTGTAACAGTAATACCGATCCATGCAGCTAAGTTGGTAATGGCTAAACTTAACACACCCAAATGATCAAAGAAGTAAGCAGAGAAAAACAATACCAGCATAGGGAAGAAAGTAGCCAGCCCGTAACGAGTACCAAACACATTGTATTGAAACTGCAGGTAAGCGATAAAGCTCACAAAGGTTAAACAGCCCAGCAGCAGTACATAATCAAAATATACATTGGGCGATTCAACTTTGGCAGTTGAAAAAGGCAGTTTCGTCTTTACACAATAATAAAAAGCACCTGCGCAAACTGCAGCAATGAATGCAAGGATGGCCTGGTGACCGATGGTATCAATATTTTTATAAATTAAAATGCCGAGTCCGCCGCTCAGTAATAATACACCGAGGTATAACAGTGTTTTAATTTCCCAGTGTATGGAAAATAATTGTTTGGCCTCAGCTTCTTTTATCTTTTCAAAAGAACTGTCTGTAACCAGTCCTTCATTGTGGAGTTGCTCCAACAGCTGTGTATTCATCTTACAGTAATGATAAGATTTTTTACAGAAATAACTAAAAGCCCATAGGATTTGAATTCCGTTCGCTGTCAAAACAAATGACAGGATTGTTTCCGGCAGCATCGGAAGCAGAAAAGAATCTTTACAATTAAATTTAACCACTATGAAAAAAATGTTTTTCATACTTGCATCAGCATTACTGATTGCAGGCGCAGGAGTTGCTCAGGATCAGATTCAGCAAAAAGACAAACTTCAGAAACGTGATCGTATTCACCAGGAAGATCATCTGATGCTGAAGGATGGTAAACTGTACCAGGTTAAGCAGGGAGTACAATCCCAGGTACAGGCACAGGTTACCTTACAAAATGGTACCGTTTGTAACCCGGATGGAACTTACCAGTTAAAAGACCGCAACCAATTACGTTTACGTGATGGTGAGTGCCTTGATATGGAAGGAAACAGGTATATGAATCAGAACAGATTCAATAACCGCAAAACCATGAGCCAGGGCCAGATACAACGGTCACAGAACAGAACCATGAACCGCACCCGCCCTTCAACACAGGGAACAGGTAACAGAAAGGGGGAGTCAACTGATCACTTCAGTCATCAATTCCGGCCTAAAAATTAACGGAGTTGCAATTCGGCAGGCGTTTTTTCTGAAGGATTGTAACTCCTTTTTCAGTTCATTAAAATGCTTTTATGAACACTCTCTTTCAAAAGCTGCTATCCTTTTCTTTATAAGTTTTTCAATGATTGAAAAGCTGCCGGCACAATCCTCTTCGGCTGATACTGCAAAACGGAAACAGAAAGCCAGCAGTTCTTATGCAGAAGCAGGACTCAGTTATATCAGCAATATTGTGTTTGCGGGGAGAAAGGATTCAGTTGCTGTTCCTTACCTCAGCCCGGTAATCGGCTATTCGCACAAATCAGGAGTATTTGCAAAAGGGTCATTTTCCTATCTCACATCTGCCAAAGAAAGCAGAGTTGATCTGTACACACTTACTGCAGGTTATGTGTACAGCAAAAACAATTTCATTGCAGGAGTTGATGCAACAAAATATTTTTTCAACAGCAGCAGTACGAATGTACAATCAGAAATGAGTGGCTATGCTGCTCTTTTTTCCGGTTACAGCTTTAAAGATATTCTTACTGTGTATGTTGATGGAATGATCAGCTTCAGCTCAAAACCGGATTTTATTCTTGGCACAGAATTGAATCATACATTTTATGCTGTCCATGATCAGTTAAAAATTACACCAACCGTGTATGTAAACTTTGGAACGCAGAATTATTACAATGAATATTACAGTTATAAACGTTCAGGTGGAGGAGGTTATGGAAATGGCGGAGGAGGAAGCACACAAACCACAACAGTTACTGCAGCTGAATCAACAAAGTTTCAGCTACTGGATTATGAATTCAGTTTACCGGTAAGTTATACGTACAAAAAGCTGACAGTTTTCTGTACGCCCGTTTTTGCAGTACCCGTTAATCCATCTTTAATTACAATAGATGGAGTAACAACAAGGGAGGTGTTAAGTAATTCTTTTTTCTGGTCGGCTGGGATTGCCTATCGATTTGCTGAAAAAAAATAGCTTTATAGAAGTAGGGGCAATTTTTTTTAATTAATCAACCAGCTCATTAGTGCCGGATTTCCGGCGTATGGGCAGTATTAGTTAAGTGAATAAAACTAATACAATAACAGAGTGTAGCACTTTAGAAAAGTGCCGGGCGACATTTGCACCCTTAACTGATGAAAGGACAGAATGAATAAGGCGACCTGACAACAGCAGGCAAGGAAGTGTGGATAAATGGTTTTGCTGACCAGAATGAATTAGATGAAGATCTGTTCTTTTGAAGCCATACAAGAATCTATGTGATAAAAATCACTTTTAGGAAGAGGTAAATCAGGTTATATTTGTGAGTGAACATTCACTTACTTTTAAAAAGAAACATCATGGCCGGAAAAAACAACATTGCAATTGGCTTCTTTACAATGGGGGCTTTTATGGTTTCGGTTTTCTCTTAATTTATTTAGGGATTTTGCACCTGGTAAAGCAGAGTGGGTTAACTCTTATAGCATCGGAAAGCACTTTGAAAGCAGACTGGCTCATGTGCATGGCAACTTGTTTGCCTTTCTGAATATTCTTATCGGTTATTTATTACTTCATTTCAAAGATAAACTCAACAGTGTAAAAGCCATTTCGTGGCTTGCATTAACAGGACTTTTAATGCCCATCGGCATTTTAGCAGAAGTATATTTAGGATTACCTCCTGTCTTAGTATTAATTGGTGCAATTGCTATGTCAACTTCTGTTATATGGCTTGGTATTTCTTTTTATACAATGAAAATTACAAATAATGGAAATTAAAGAACGACAATTAGAAATTATTGAGGCGGCTGGAGAAATTCTTACAGAAGCCGGGATTGCAGGGCTTACTACAAAAAACCTTGCAGCCAAGATGGGTTTTGGAGAGAGTGCCCTTTATCGGCATTTTAAAGGAAAAGAAGAAATCATCGTTACTATGCTTCAATACCTTGCTGCAGATATGGATAAACGGCTTACTGCCTGTACAGTAAAACTAGATAACCCTGTGGAAAAGCTGAAAGCTGTATTTAGCAACCAGTTTGATTTTTTTCAAAAACATCCACATTTCCTGGTTGCTGTATTTTCAGAAGGCCTGCTGGAAGAAAGCAAAAAAATCAATGTAGCTATTATGGAAATCATGGCGACAAAAAGAAAACATCTGTTACCAATTATTAAGCAGGGGCAATTAGAAGGAATTATTGAAACATCAGCTACGGCAGAAGATATATTGCATATCATCATGGGAAGCTTCAGGCTGCACATGCTGCAATGGCGAATGACAGATTTCTCCTTCGATGTAAAGAAAAAAGGGAATAAACTGATGGATAGTATTTTGACTTTAATAAAAATATAAACTATATGAAACATTCAATCCTGAAAATAATAGCCATTGTCCGGGGTGTCGTATTTTTTATTATCAAACAAGCAATTATCAAAACATGCAAAGATTTAGATTTTTATTACCTGTTGCTTTTCTTGTAGTTATTGCCTGTAATAATCAGGAAAGTAAGAAAGAAGAAAGTCATGACACCCATCAAAAGTCAGAAATGAAGGATGCGCAAATGGACAACAAAGAGAAACATGAAGAAACTGCGGGCATAATTCAGTTAGATAGTGGAAAAAAATGGAAGGCTAATCCTGAAACCATAACAGGCATCAACAATATGTCAACGCTTGTGCAGAATGGCATTGCTGGTAAGATTGAAGCACCAAAAATTCATAATTCGCTGCAGGCAGAATTTAAAACAATTTTCGATAAGTGTACTATGAAAGGCGAATCGCATAACCAATTGCATAATTTTTTACTTCCATTAAAAGGACTGCTGGATAAATTGAAAACAGTCGGTTCGGACAGTAATACCCTGGAAGAAATTCGGAAATATCTCTTAACCTTTAAATACTATTTTGAATGAACCTGAAAGATTTATTTACAGAAGACAAACCACTTCAAACAAAAAAAATATTTACTACAGCTGAAGCGGTAATATCAATAGAGATAAAAGCTGGTGGTATGTTAAAGGAACATCTAACGACTGTGCCTGCATTTTTGGTCTGTGTTATCGGTGAGGTTGTTTTTGAGAATGAAAAAGGCGTAAAAGAAATTTTATTGCCCGGCGACTATGTAAATATTGAGCCAGACATAAAACATTGGGTAACTGCTGAAAAAGACAGTAACCTCTTACTGTCAAAATAATTTTCCTATTTAGGTAGTGAGTATTCACTTCAATATATATAGTATGAAACAATGCTTTTTTCTTTTATTAGCAGCACTGCTTTCTTTTATCAGGTTACAGCCAGCAGTTGGGCCTGCAGCAATGTATTGATTCAGCTGTTCAGCATAATTATTCTGTTCGTATATCCGGGTATGATGTAAAACAGGCTGATGAAAAATTGCTCGAGGCAAAAGCAAACCTGTTGCCGAAAATAAACGCAGTGGTTGATTACAGGTATTATACCAATCTGCCTTACCAGTTATTACCGGCAGCCGTATTTGGTGGGCCCGCTGGCAGTTATAAAGAAGCTCAGTTTGGTGTTCCACATAATATTAATGCTAGTGTACAGCTTACTTATCCGCTTTATAACCCGGTATTGCAGGCAGGCATTAAAACAATACAAACAGGTGCAGAAGTAGCTGAGTTGCAGCAAGTGAAATCCCAGGAAGATATTGCACTGGAAGTTTCCAATGTATATTACAATGCCCAGGTATTGATTCACCAGCTTTCTTTTATTGACAGTAATATAGTTAACAGCAGAAAGTTACTGGCTGTTATTAAATTATTGCATCAGCAGAAAATGGCAAAGGGAACGGATGTGGAGAAAGTTAATTTACAATTGCTGCAACTCCTTACTCAAAAGGAAACAGCAGAAAGTCAATACAACCAGGTGTTAAATATTTTGAAGTTTCTTATTGGTCTGTCTCCAGATTCAAAAAGAAGTATCGAAGCAAATCCCGGAGCCAGTCAATACACAGTATTCACCGATAATCCTGTTACGGAAATTAAATTGGCAGAAAAACAAATTAGTTTTTTGCAAACAGAGAAAAAAATCATACAAAAATCAAAGCTGCCGGTATTTAACCTTAACGCTTTTTATGGCACAGCCGGTTTTGCCAATACAGGCTCCAATGGTTTTTTAAAATTTTATCCGTTAGGATATGCAGGATTGCAGGTCGTTATGCCATTATACACAGGTAATGTAACCAAACGAAAACTAAAAGGGAAAGAACTGGAAATAGAAAAAGCAAGCGTTAAGCTCAGTATGCTGCTGGAAAAATATAATGTGGACAGGATAAATAATTTGTCTCAACTGGATATTGCTCAAAAAAATCTTCATCTAATCAATCAGCAGATACAATTTGCACAAACGATTTATTCAAAAACAGTGCTTCAGCAAAAAGAAGGTATCGCCACTCTTACGGATGTACTGCTGGCAGATAATGCAATAAAGGAAGCACAGCAAAATCATATAACTGCTCTGGTGGCATTACGCCGGGCCGAACTCGAATATAAAAAACTCACCGGAAACATTTTAAGAAAATGACAATGAAGAAACTATTGTATATCATTCCTCTTCTTGCTATTGCTGCAATTGTTGTTATTAAACTGAAGAATAATAAAAAAATAGCACAAGACAAAGTGTATCAGTACAATAAAGAACAGGCTGTTAATGTGCAGGCAGATACTTTGAGGTTTGTACAGAATGAGGAAGGCAATTTCTTTACAGGAACATTTGAGCCTGATAAAGAAACAAAATTAAGTGCTAAAGCGCAAGGAAAAATCAATATGATTTATGTGGATGCAGGAACCATTGTAAAAAAAGGACAGACCTTACTAAAACTGGATGATGCTTTGCTGAAGCATCAGCTTCAGGGAGTGGCAGTGCAGGTAGAAGGGTTGGAAGACGATGTAAGGCGCTATACTATTCTTGCTAATGCAGAAGCTATACAGGGAGTGCAATTAGAAAAAGCGGTGTTGGCATTAAAAGCAGCAAAGATTCAACGCAACACTTTGCAGGAACAGATAAATAAAACTACTGTATCAGCTCCATTTAATGGAGTTATAACCCAGAAATTTACAGAGGTAGGTGCATTTGCATCGCCTGGTATTCCGCTGCTTCAATTAACAGATATACGGCAATTAAGGTTTACCGTAAACGTGCCGGAGAGTGATTTGAATCTTTTTAGAAACAATCAAGCTTATCCAGTAAAAGCAGATGCTTATCCTGAAGTAAATTTTTCAGGTAAAACTATTCTTATTGGCAGTAAAGGAAATACAGGTAACAGCTTTCCTATACAGTTCTTAGTGTCCAATACCGCTGATTTGAAAATCAAGTCGGGAATGTTTGGTAGAGTATTGCTTAAAACAGAAAGTGGTAAGGAAAGCCTTATTATTCCCGCCTCTGCCATTATTGGGTCAGGCAGTCAGCCGCAGGTATATATTGTAAAAGAAGGCAAAGCCCAGCTTCAGAATATTACCGTTTCAAACCGGATACAAAACAGAGCTGTAATCAGTGCCGGTTTAAATGAAGGCGATGTAATAATAACCGGGGGATTCATCAATCTTTTTAACGGAGCGAATGTAATCATTAAATAAAAATCAGCGTACAATGAATATTACAGAGATATCAATCAAACGGCCATCGCTGATCATAGTGCTGTTTAGCATATTCGCCCTGTTTGGTGTAATTGGGTATAAAAATTTGAGTTACGAGCTCATGCCCGATTTTAATCAACCTGTGGTTGTTATAAAAACAGGCTACCCAGGTGCAGAACCCAACGAGGTGGAAACATCTGTTTCAAGAAAAATTGAAGATGCATTATCTAACCTCGAAGGGGTAGATTACCTTGTTACCAAATCATTGCCCAATGCATCCATCATCATTGCCAATCTTAAATACGGACAGATTTGGATAAAGCAATGCAGGATGCACAACGCTACATTGATAATATCCGCAAGATTTACCGGCAGATATTTTAAGTCCGGTAATGAGTAAGGTTTCGCCCAATGATTTACCTATCATGTCCATCAGTGCAAACAGCATTTGCCTGCCACTGAATTTATCAAAAATGAAGGATGAATATCTGCCGCAAATTCAGCAATTAAAAGGTGTGGCAGAAATAACCATCCTCGGCGGCGAGAGAGAGATACAGGTAAAAGTGAACCAGCAAAAATTAAAGTTGTATAGGATTTCGCTGAGCCAAGTTACAGGAGCCATCAACCGTTCGGGTTTAGATCTGCCTGCCGGTAAAGTGCAATCAGGAAAAGAAATAATTCGTGCGGCTCACAGGAAAGTTTGCTACTATTGATGATATTAAAAATGTGCAGGTAGCCATGCCCGTTGCAGGAAGCCCCGTGTATGTAAAAGATGTGGCTACAGTGAGCGATGCCATTACAGAAACAACATCTATAAGCCGGTACAATGGTAAGAATGGTATCGGGCTTATGCTAAAAAAGCAAGGCGATGCCAATGCGGTTGATGTGTCCAGGCTGGTAAGAGATAAATTCAAAGTAATTGAAGAGCAGAATAAAAATGCAGGAACAAAATTTGTTATTGCGGATGACAGTACCGATAACACCATTGCCGCAGTTGACTCTGTTGTTTTTGATTTGATGCTGGCCGTTATTTTGGTTTCATTGGTGATGCTTTTATTTCTGCATAGTTTCAGAAATGCTTTAATTGTGCTGGTGGCAATTCCCACTTCGCTGGTAACAGCCTTTGCAGTAATGTGGCTGCTGGGTTATACATTAAACCTGATGACCTTACTGGCCATGTCGTTGATCATTGGCATTTTGGTGGATGATGCAACTGTAGTGCTTGAAAATATTCAACGGCACCTGGATATGGGAAAGATAAAAGAACTGCTGCCATGGACGGGCGATGGAAATTGGATTTTCTGCATTGTCAATTACTCTGGTAGATGTGGTGGTGTTTTTGCCCATCCTGTTTTTGCAGGTATTTGTTGCCGATATGCTCAAACAATTTTCTGTGGTTGTAATTACATCGACCCTTACAAGCCTGCTGGTTGGTTTTACATTAACTCCCTGGTTAGCTTCCCGCATAGGCAAAAGTAGATTTAAAGCCCAGCAATATTTTCAACCGTTTTTTACTCTGGTTTGAGCATCAGTTGGATAAATTTATCAACTGGTATGGTATGCAATTAAAGTGGGTATTAAGTCATAAACTTATTTTTCAGGTATTGTTGTTTTGTTGCTGTTAATCACTTTGGGAATTATGCGGCAGGGAATTATAGGCAAAGAATTAATTTCTACCGGCGACCAGGGTAAGTTTCGTTTGAGTTTAGAGTTTGATAAATCCACTTCCATTCAGCAAAACAATTTGGTTGCTCAAAATATTGAAATCTATATTTTAAAACAACCGGAAGTATTAACGGTTTTCAGCAATGTTGGCGGGCCAAGCACAGGCATGGAAGTTTGGGAGTGGGTGCTGCTAATAAAACGAATTCACCATTCAGTTAAAATCAAAAAGGAGCTTAAAATCTTACCACAGAAAGTTTTATGAAAACAATCAGGGAAGATTTGCAGAAAAATATCCGGGCATAAATTATTCTATGGCTGCGCTGGGATTGGTACCACGATCGGCCCCGATAGAAATAACATTAAGTGCTATTGATATAGCCAGGTAATGAAAACGGGAAATGAATTGAAAGCAGTGATTGAAAAAATACCGGGTGCAGATAATGTTCGCCTGTCGGTAGAAGAAGGAAGTCCCGAATACAAAATAATTCCTGATAAAGATAAAATGCAGCGGCTGGGATTAAATACGGCTATGGTTGGTTTAAATATTCGTACAGCCTTCACAGGAAATGACAAAGCCACTCTTACCCATAACGGAACGGAGTATCCTGTAAGAATTTGGTTAGATGAATTTGAACGAAGAAATTATGATGATGTTAAACGGCTGTCCATTATTAACCCAACGGGGATACCGGTTGAAATTTCTCAATTTGCAGAAATAGTACAGGATAATTCACCTTCTCTTTTAGAACGCAAAGACCGCCAACCGGCAGTTACATTGACCGCAGATGCATTGGGCAGGCCATCTGGAACGGTTGCAGATGAAGTGGTGGCTTATATTAATAAGAACCCATTGCCGGCTGGCATGGATATGACCTGGGGCAGTGATATAAAAAGGCAGAACGATAGTTTTGGTGCTTTGGGCTCGGTATTGCTCATTTCCTTTTTGCTGATTTACTTAATTATGGTGGCGTTATATGATAGTTTTGTTTATCCCTTCGTTGCCATGTTTTCAATACTGGTAGCGGTTATCGGGGCTTTTCTTGCATTAAATCTGTCATTAAGCAATTTAAGTTTATTTGCTTTGCTTGGTTTAATAATGCTGATGGGGCTGGTGGTAAAGAATGCCATTTTAATAGTTGATTTTACCAACCAGTTAAAAGCACAGGGGATGCATTATAAAGAAGCACTAATTACAGCGGGCAAAGAACGTATGCGCCCAATTTTAATGACAACTGTTGCAATGATTGTTGGTATGCTGCCCATAGCATTGGCAAAAGGAACAGCCAGCGAATGGAAAAACGGGTTGGCCTGGGTTATCATTGGTGGGCTTTTATCATCTTTAATACTCACTGTTTATTTAGTGCCGATGGTATATTATGTGGTGGATAGATTGAAAGAAAAATTTGGAAGAAAAAATGTACTAAAATACCTCAGATCGTTACTAATGAAACTGTCAGCTAAATATTTTTTAATTTCTTTTGTTGGGTTGCTTTTATTATTCATTCATGTCAGCAATGCAACAGCCCAACCGATGAATAGTAAACATTCATTACGTATCCTATGGGATAACGATTTTATCAATGTTCGTGGGGATGGTACGGACAGATATTATACCAACGGCATGAGGATAGATTATTTTTATACTAAAAAACAAAAAGCAGAATTCCTATCATCACTATTACTTAATGTTTCGGATAATAATAGCAATATTTACGGCTGGGGATTAGCTCAGTTTATGTTTACACCTAAGAATATTGCTGTACCAGATATTCAATATAATGACCGGCCGTATGCTGGTGCATTGTACAGCATTCATTCCCTCCAGTCAATTGATAAGACTAAAAAAATAAAAGTCACTTCTGAAATACGTTTGGGAGTTATTGGGCCACTGAGTTTTGCCAAAGAAACCCAGACATGGGCACACAGTGTTATCAATTACACAAAGCCACTTGGCTGGCACAACCAGGTGCCAAACGATATAATTCTGAATTATAACATCAGTATCGAAAAGCAAATGCTACAGCCTTCCAAAAAGCTTTTATTGGTTGGTATCATTGAAACATTCAGTGGTACAACTTATAATGCGGCGGGTGTAGGTTTTATGCTAAGAGTAGGCAAATTCAATAATTATTTTGATGAGATTTCTGTATCACAAACAAAAAAAAATAAATCACAGTTATATGTATTTATGAAACCTGTTGCAAGGGTTGTACTAAGTAATGCTTTATTGCAGGGAGGTCTGTTAAATCAAGTCAGCCCTCAGAGCAATGGCTATGTTTTAAGTAAAGACCAAATAGAGAGAGTAGTTGTATTATATGAGGTTGGTATAACTTTTGAGAAATCAAAATACAGTATTACTATTAGTCAAAAATCTATTGGAGTAGAATTTAAAGGACAATACACACAGGAATATGGAAGCTTTATGATGCAATTTAAATTATAGAAGTAATAGAATTGGACTATAACTGCTGCGTCATTGGAGGTATTTTTTACAAAGTCCGAAAGTAGCATATTAAAGAATAACAAGAACAGTGTCAACTCAAATTATTTCAAATGAAAAAGCTAACTAAATATTATATCTTTTACCGGTCTACTCTTATTGGTTTCTTTCAGTTCTTTTAAAGAGTGGCGTAAGGCGTCAGATTATTCTTTAATTGTAGGAGTTGATAATCATCGAAATACAGATGGCGTTGTAATCTTTGCCTTGTACAACAGAGAAGACGCATTTCCTGATGAGCATTATAAAAAGTATTTCAAGAAAGTACAGGGAAAATAATTAATGCTTCATCATCAGTAAAATTTGAAAACGTACCACCCGGGAAATATGCAGTGAATATTTTACACGATGAAAACAATGATGGCAAGATAAAAAAAGGGTTCGTTTTGCCGTTAGAAGGGGTTGGATTTTCTAATTATCAAGCAATAGGGTTTGGCAATAAACCCAAATTCAGTAAAGCATCTTTTGAATTTTTAAGCAATGTAAAAATTAGAATAAAAGTAATATACATGTAAGAAAAAATGCATGATTGGTTAGCTTTTAAAGCCCTTGGCCTATATGCAAACAAAACATGAACAAAATTTATACTGCAACCCATAGGAAAACAAGCAAGATATTGTCTAAAATAATCAACAGGCTGGTGCATGCATGATATTGAACTGATACAGGGTGTCCTTAATGGCAATCAACAGGATTTTGAGTTGCTGATAAAAAGTATCAGCCAAATGTATTTCCGCACAGTTATCGGTTTGTTACATAACAAAGAGGATGCAGAAGAAATTACACAGGATATTTTTATAAAAGTGTATCAGTCGCTTTCATCGTTCAGCGGAAAAGCAGCTTTTCTACCTGGCTTTACCGTATTGCTGTAAATACAAGTCTGAATTTTTTGAAGAAGAGGAAGCGCAGGTTTCTGGATTGGGTTATCAGATCTGCTGCAGATTCCATCAAAGGACAAACAGGCAGAGGCTGTGTTAACTGAAAAGTCGCAAAAATCAATTATCCAGAAAGCAATCGACAGCCTGCCCGAAAAGCAAAGACTGGCTTTCGTGCTGGCCAAGTATGAAGAACTTCCGCAAAGACAGGTAGCTGAAATACTTGAAGTGAGCGAAGGAGCAGTGGAGCAGCTTATCCTTCGTGCAAAAAATAATCTCAAAAAAATTAGAAATAGAGCTGGAGGAGCCATAAGATTTTTATTAAATGAATTGTCTAATAGTTAAACCGTTCAGGTTAGAGTGCAGAGAAAAAAATACATCAGTTAATTGAAGACTTTATACAGGAGGAGCGAAATACAGAATACAATCCTTTTTTATCAACCCGTGTAATGGCGGCCATTGAGAAGAGGAACAGGGAAGAAGTAAAGCTGCTGGGGTCACCTGTATGGAAAACAGCTGTGATAGGACTCGGACTGTTTGTGGCTGTGTTTTCCGGAATAGCTGCCGGCAATCTTTATCAAACAAAAAGCGAAGCTTCTGATGTTGTATTGATTAATGATGACAGTATTGAAAACTTTAGTTTTACAGCCAAATAGGAAATGAATAATTTCGGATATGATGCGTAAAACTCAAATATTAACCTGGCTGGTGGTTTTGCTGGTAGTGATGAATGCAGTAACAATCGGAACGATCCTGATTCATAACTACAGGGAGAATCAAATCAATGATAACATCGCTATCAATTCCGGTCAGGGTGGAAATATGCTGAATGGCAGATTCCTGAAACAAACGCTTGCTTTTAATGACGAACAAATGGATGCTTTCCGTGATGCCAATCAGCTGTTCCGTCCTTTTGCAATGGATGTAACCTATGAGATTGATTCATTGAAAACAGAAATGTTTACGGAGTTGCAAAAAGCAGCACCGGATACTGTACGATTGAATGGAATGTCGAAACAGATTGGTGATTTGCATGGCCGGTTAAAGTATGAAACATATAAATTTTATTTAAACATAAAAGAAATATCTACTCCGGAACAGATGAAAGAACTCGAAAAAGCTTTTCAACCTCTCTTTAAAAACGAAGGAAACATCTCTCCCGGAAACCAGCACAGAAGAAGAGGCTGGAACAGGAACTAAACAGATTAATAACAATTAAATATTGACAAATGAAAAAGATGATTCTTACAGCAATCTTCATGGTTGCTATCGGCGGAGCTTTGTCTGCCCAAACAACAAAACCGGGCAATGGCACACCGGGAACAAACACAAACAGTCCCGCCTATGTTGATGCCAACAAAAACAAGGTATGTGATAACTATGAAAATAATACCCGGCCTGCGGTTAACAGGGGACAGGGGCAGGGAAGGAGAGAGGAGGTTATGGCATGGGTAACAGGCAGGGACGTTCAAACATGCAATGCCGCAGAACAGGCGGAGGCAGAAGATCATGGTAATGATAGCTTACTTGTTTTCAAATACCCTAAAATAAAATAGTATGAAAAAGGTTTTTAAAGCCTTGGCGATAATCATATTGCCGGCATTACTTTCAGCGGGATGCGGGAAAGTAAATCAGTTGAATGCGGATAACTTAAATAACGGAGGTATACAGTCTGCCACTCTTCAGTCACAGATTAATCTTCTTCCTAAAGAAGATCTCAATGCCTCTGAGTTAAGTTCGTTATTGCTTATGCGTGAAGAAGAAAAACTGGCAAGGGATGTTTACAGAACATTGTATGCAAAGTGGAATGCAGCAGTTTTCAATAACATCAGCTCAAGCGAACAGACGCATATGGATGCCGTATTGATACTGATTAACAGGTACGGACTTACTGATCCCGTAAAGTCTGACGAAACAGGAGTATTTGAAAGTGTGTTAATGAAGAATCTTTATATTCAGCTGACAGAACTTGGAAGTAAAAGTTTATTGGATGCATATAAAGTTGGAGCAACAATTGAAGATCTCGATCTGTTTGATCTCACAAAGGCACTAACCACTGTTGACAACCAGGATATCCGTACAGTTTATGCAAGTCTTTCAAAAGGGAGCCGTAATCATCTCCGCTCTTTTTACACGAATATTATCAATGCAGGCGGAACGTATACTCCCCAATATATTACTCAATCAGAATTTGAGGTAATTATCAACAGCAGTATGGAAACAGGCAGATGGTAGAATTGGCTATGATGTTTATTATTGTAGTTGCAGGTTTATGGTTTACAGAGTCCTCGTAAGAGGGCTCTGTTTTTGTTTGAGATTACAACACCGGATGCCGCTTAAATTCTTTCGTTCTGTCGAAGATGTAACGGTAGGTAATTAATTTCCGGCTGATATGTGTGCCGAGGCTGGCCGCCACATTCATCATCTTTGGATTAAAGTCGCCGATCCACTGCATTTCATAATCATCATAGAGCATGGGTTCCTGGATCACTTTTGCTGCTTCCATAATCATAAATGCATCCACCCCTTTTCGTTGAAACTCCGGAACAATCCCAAAAATAATTCCGGTGAATTTTTTATTACGTTTGGTTGCTTTCACCCAAATGAATTTCAGCTTTCCCCACATGTCGAGTTTGCCATTGAGATGTTTGAACCATTGATTGAGATCGGGCATGTTTAACCAGATGGCAATGGGCTCATCTTTATAATAGGTAAACCAGCTGATGCGTTCATCCATCACCGGCTTCATAGCATTGAACATGCGGATGGCCGTTTTTTCTTCCATCTGTTTCAGCCCTGCATGCCCGGCCCATGCTTTATTATAAACTGTTGCAAAGTCCCTGGCGAATTTTTCCAGCTCATTCATGTTGGTATGAACGGCTTTGTAATTTGGATCTTTTGACAATTCATCATGATGCCTGTAGAATCTTTCTTCGAGTTTATCTTTTACTTTCAGCGAATAACAATACTGGTTAAAGAAAATTTTGAAGCCGTAGTTTTCAAATAACTGCTGATAATAAGGAAGGTTGTAGTTCATGCAATACAAAGGTTGCTGAAAACCTTCTACCTGTAATCCCCACCAGCGGTCACGTTCACCAAAATTGATAGGCCCATCCATTGCTTCTATGCCTTTGCTTTGCAGCCATTGTTTAGCTGTATCAAATAAAAGATTGGCTGCGGTTTGATCCTTAATACACTCAAAAAAACCCATGCCGCCAACTGGAAACTCATCATCTTCGGTTTTGTACCTGCTGTTCACAAATGCAGCCACACGGCCAATAAGTTTACCTTCATCTGATTGTAAGATCCAGCGTACAATTTCACCATGCCGGAATGCTTTGTTCTTTTCCGGATCGAATACCTGTATAATATCCTTGTCCAGCGGACGGATCCAGTTGGCATCCTGTTTATATATATTCACAGCTACCTGTAAAAAGTCTTTTTCTGTTTGCTTAGTGCTGACCTGTTCAATTTTCATGGAATTCTTCTCAGGAAATTTATTTCACGAAAATAGTCAGAGTTTTCTTTAACATAACCTATACTTTAAATTATGATTCTTTTTTAATACGGGTAATTGCAACACACTTACTTTTGAACTGTCCGGTAAACCATCTATAAACTAACTCTTATGACCCTCAGATTTACCCTAACCATTTTAATTGCCTGCATTTTTACAGTTAATCAAACAAGCGCACAGGATTCTTCTTTCCAGTTAAAGGATTATAAATTCCGCACCCCGGGTGTAAGGGGATTGGAATTGGATATTAATCTCAGCGGGGGAGTATTAGATTCAAAAGTTGCTAACTCAAATGATATACATTACCGTTCATTCAATTCAAACCCTTCTTTAGATTATTTCAGAATCATCAGCACAGATAAACGGCAGAATACTTCAAATTTCAGTTTGAACCCATCGTACAGTTCAAAATTCAACAGTACTGATTTAACGGGAACAAAAACCAGGGCTGCCAATCTATTTGGCAGATGGAGCAGAATGGATCGTTTCTTTTTTAAAAAGAATACATTTTTTGAAATTGGAAATGAGTTCAATACATATGGAAATAGTAACCGCCAATTTGGTGGAAGTATTTTTTCAAACAGCGGGAGAATAAATTTTCAGGATCAGCTTTCAGTTGGAGTTGGCAAAGGCAGGTTAGAAAATGTACAGGATGCACAGATGGCTATGTTTATAGTTAATGATCTTAAAAAAATGAATTTACTGGATCAGGATATTTCAGCTGAAAAAATGAACGAACTGGCCATGTTGATTACAGGGATTAATAACCGCCGTGTATTTGACAGCAGGAGACGCCGCATTTATGAACTCACAAAAATTGATTCTTTCTTTCAGGCAAATAATTTCGTGAAGCATTCCTCCATTGCCTATTTCACTGCTGTTAATGATAATTGGGCATTTGCTTTTAATCCCGGCAGGCAGGCCGGAACGATTTATTATTTCAGAGTAAGGCCATCAGTAAGATGGGAGCATAGTAAAATTGAACAGAACAATCCATCAAGTACTTATAAGGGAAGCGACAGATCATTTACATATGGGTATGAACCTGTAATAGGTATTGAAAAACAAAAACCGGTTAATTTATTCTGGCAAAAAAGTATGGGGGCATCTTTAGTTTTTGTTCAGGAATGGAGAAGATTCAAATCTGAGGTTCAAAATGGCAACAACCCTCCGCAGCAACCCTTTTTAAACAACACAACCCGCTCAGAATTATTGATGATTGCCTTTTATTCTGTCGGGTATTATCCCAGTAACCGAACAATGATTACTGGAACGTTCAATATTCTACCGGAATATATGTTCAGTAATTTTTTTGATCAATCACTGGGCTTTGCAATAACTCCGGGTATAAATGTTTCAGCCAGTTACTTTGTCAGTTTCAGAACCAGGCTAAGCTTGTATGCAGGGGCTTCCTGGCGGTACTACGATCCCGGAAAGGTATCATCAACACCATATGTATATTACTCCCGTTCTGCTTTAAATGCAAACATCAATATCGGGTTTAGCCATATCCTGTTTTAAGTAAGTTTTTTCAATATCTTGTATGTGTTATGAAGAAATACATACTTGCACTCGACCAGGGAACCACCAGCAGCCGTGCCATTGTGTTTGATCACGAAGGAACAATTGTTTCCGTTGCACAAAAAGAGTTTACACAAATTTTTCCGCAGCCGGGCTGGGTGGAGCATGATCCCGAAGAAATCTGGAGTACACAATTGGGTGTTGCCGCAGAAGCGATCACTCATGCCGGGCTAACAACAGAAAATATTCATGCCATTGGTATTACCAATCAGCGGGAAACAACCATTGTGTGGGATCGGAACACAGGCAAGCCAATTTACAATGCCATCGTTTGGCAGGACAGAAGAACTGCTGATTTCTGTGATGAGTTAAAACGGAAGAACCTGCATATTCTTATTCAGCAACGTACAGGTTTGGTGGTGGATGCGTATTTCAGTGCATCAAAAGTGAAATGGATTTTAGACAATGTGGAAGGCGCAAGAACAAGAGCAGAAAAAGGTGAACTCTGTTTTGGTACAGTTGATACCTGGCTGCTCTGGAATTTAACCAAAGGACAGGTGCATGCAACAGATGTAAGCAATGCAAGCCGCACCATGCTCATGAATTTGCAAACATTGCAATGGGATGGTGAACTGGAAAAGATTTTCAATATACCCGGTAATATGCTGCCGCAAATCCGCAGTAGCAGCGAAGTATATGGCAAAACACAAAACATTCTTACGGCAGTTAATATTCCAATTGCCGGTATTGCCGGCGATCAGCAAAGTGCCTTGTTCGGACAAATGTGTACGCATCCCGGCATGGTAAAAAATACCTACGGCACAGGATGTTTTATGCTGATGAATACAGGAGAGAAAGCAGTGATCTCCCGCAATAATTTATTAACGACAGTGGCATGGAAGATCAATGGCAAAACAGAATATGCACTGGAAGGTTCTGTATTTATTGCCGGTGCAGTGGTACAATGGTTAAGAGACGGATTGGGCATCATCCGTTCATCAACTGATATTGAACCATTAGCTGCAAAAGTAAAAGACAGTGATGGTGTGTATGTTGTGCCGGCCTTTACAGGTTTAGGTGCTCCTTACTGGAACCAGCATGCAAGAGGAACGATTGTCGGAATTACAAGAGGAACAACCGCTGCGCATATTGCCAAAGCAGCATTGGATAGCATTGCTTATCAAACCGCTGATGTATTAAAAGCCATGGAAGCCGATTCAGGAATTGAAATTAAAGAACTGAGGGTTGATGGTGGAGCTACTGTTAATAATTTATTGATGCAGTTCCAGAGCGATCTGCTCAATACAGCGGTTGTTCGTCCACGTATTACGGAAACAACGGCATTGGGAGCCGCTTATCTTGCCGGACTGGCAACCGGTTACTGGAGCAGTATTGATGAAATTCAGCAGCAATGGCAGATTGAACGGAAATTTGTTTCAGGCATGGAAGAGGAGAAAAGGCAAAGCCTCAGCAGCGGCTGGGCAAAGGCGGTGAAAGCAGCGATGAGTTATTAGGAGTTTGCAGTTTGTAGTTTGGCAGTTGAGCCTCCAAACGTCAAACTCTTTCATTAATATTGCAGTCGTTCTGATTCAAACTATGAACTATAAACTAAAAACTACAAACTGAACAGATCTCAACAGATACAGCAATTAAAAACAACCAACCACTGGGATATCATTATCATTGGTGGTGGTGCAACCGGCCTTGGTGCCGCAGTTGATTCTGCAGCCCGTGGTTATAAAACCTTGTTAGTCGAGCAGCATGATTTTGGAAAAGGCACATCCAGCCGTTCAACCAAACTGGTGCATGGTGGTGTAAGATATCTGCAGCAGGGAAATTTTCGACTGGTAAGAGATGCCCTGCGTGAAAGAGGTTTGCTGCTGAAAAATGCTCCGCATATTGCACATCCGCTCAAACTGGTTTTACCTGCTTACCGCTGGTGGGAGAAATTATATTATGGGCTTGGTTTGAAAGTGTATAATTTTTTATCGGCCAAACTGAGTTTGGGAGGAACAGAAATGTTATCCATCAAAAAAACGCAGGAATACATTAAAGGACTGGATGGAAAAAAACTCAGCGGCGGTGTTTCTTATTACGATGGACAGTTTGATGATGCAAGACTTTGTGTGTCGCTTGCGTTAACAGCGGGTGATGTAAGTGCAACGGTATTGAATCATTGTAAAGTAACCAGCCTTATTCACGAACTGGAAAAAGTGAAGGGTGTAATGATTGAAGATGCATTGGATGGTAAAGTGTATGAAGCAAGAGGAACCATCGTCATCAATGCAACAGGTGTGTTTGTAGATGAAATTTTAAAGATGGATGATGATGCGTTGTTAAAAACCGTTTCACCATCGCAGGGAATTCATATTGTGGTTGATAAAAAATTCTTTCCCGGCGAACAGGCTCTGTTTATTCCACGTACCGATGATGGGCGTGTATTGTTTGCAGTTCCATTTCATGATAAAGTAATTATAGGTACAACAGATACAAGTGTTGAAAATGCAAGTGCCGAACCTGTTGCATTGGAGGAAGAAGTAACCTTTGTGATCAATCACTTCAACCGCTATGTACATACAGGATTGCAACGCAGCGATATTAAAAGTGTGTTTGCCGGATTGCGTCCATTGGTAAAAGTGCCGGGTAAAAAGAAAACGGCTTTACTTCCCCGTGATCATACCATCTGGGTTTCAAAAGGTGGCATGGTGAATATCAGCGGAGGTAAATGGACAACGTACAGAAAGATGGCGCAGGAAGTAATTTTGAAAGCTCACTATACAGGTGGGTTGGCTTATACCCGTTGTCAAACGGAAACCATGAAACTGCATGGCTGGATGAAGAAAGTTGATTTTAATAATCCTTTATATTATTACGGAAGTGATGCAGCAGCCATCCGTTATTTACAGGGCCAGGGTTATTCTCAATTGATTCATTCCGAACTTCCTTACACCGTTGCTGAAGTGGCATGGGCCGTATTAAATGAAATGGCGATGACGGTGGAAGATGTTTTGGCAAGACGTACAAGAGCTTTGTTTCTTGATGCAAAAGCCGCCATTGAAGCAGCGCCATTGGTTGCTGATATCATGATGAAGGAAATGAATAAAGATGAAGCATGGAAACAACAGCAGCTGAAAGAATTTAATGAAGTGGCGGAAGGGTATTTGTTGAAGTGAGGAAATGTGTGATGTAAGATGTACGCAACGTCAGACGCCCCCGTCGGACGGGATAGAAAGGTTGTCTGACGAATGAGTAATGAAAAAGCTGATTGCAGGTATAACAGCCAACTATAAACTACAAACCAAAACGACTGCCATATGACTCCTTTCCTCGCTGAATTTATCGGCACTATGTTTATTATCCTGTTGGGTAATGGTGTTGTTGCCAATGTACTGCTTGCAAAATCAAAAGGTAATAATGGTGGATGGATTGTCATCACCTTTGGCTGGGCCATTGGGGTTTTTGTTGGTGTGTACAGTAGTGCTTCAATCAGTGGAGCACATTTAAATCCTGCCATTACTATTGCTTTGGCAGCTGTTGGAAAATTTGACTGGGCTAATGTTCCTCTTTACATTCTTGCACAATTACTGGGAGCCATGACAGGTTCTTTGTTGATGTGGCTCGCTTACAAAAACATTTTGATGAAGTAAATGATGCAGATGCCATGCTGGCGATTTTCTGTACCGGTCCTGCCATTAAAAGTCCATTCTTTAATGTGTTAACTGAAGTGATCGGAACATTTGCATTGATGCTGGGTGTGTTATTTATTGCGGCACCGCAAAACAGTCTGGGTGCTTTGGATGCATTACCTGTTGCTTTACTCGTGTTGGGTCTTGGTTTGAGTTTGGGCGGACCAACCGGCTATGCCATCAATCCTGCAAGAGATCTTGGTCCACGGTTGATGCATTTTATTCTTCCTATAAAGCATAAGCGTAACAGCGATTGGGGTTACAGCTGGGTGCCGATTGTCGGGCCAATTATTGGGGCGCTGATAGCTGTTGGCGTTTGGTCGCTGATCAACAACTAATTTATTAACCCTGTGCTTCTGTTTTCAAGTAATATTTCTTTCTGAACCAGAAAGCAAGATTCACCAATGCAATCAATGCCGGCACTTCTACCAATGGACCAATCACTCCGGCAAATGCCTCACCGCTGTTGATGCCAAATACACCAATGGCGACTGCAATGGCTAGCTCAAAATTATTTCCTGTTGCAGTAAAGGCAACGGATGTTGCTCTTGAATAATCAGCACCGAATGATTTGCCGACAAAGAAACTTACCACAAACATGATGGCAAAGTAAATCACTAAAGGAAGAGCAATCCGTAAAACATCAAATGGTATCTGCACAATCAGTTCACCTTTTAAGCTGAACATGATGACAATGGTAAACAGCAGTGCAATTAATGTAATAAGAGAGATTAATGCAACGAACTTATGATGAAACCATTCTTCACCTTTTAATCTGATGAGTGCATACCGACTGATAACACCGGCAGCAAACGGAATCCCCAAATAGATACCAACGCTTTTTGCAATTTCAGCAATGGTAATATCAACTGCTAATCCTTTCAAACCAAACAGAGGAGGCAGCAGGGTTATAAACACATACGCATACACACTGAAAAACAACACTTGGAAAATACTGTTCAATGCAACAAGACCTGCGGCATATTCACGGTTGCCTTCGGCGAGTTCATTCCAAACCACCACCATGGCAATGCAACGTGCAAGACCGATGAGGATCACACCGATCATATATTCAGGATAGCCTCTTAAAAAGGTAATGGCTAATACAAACATCAGGATGGGTCCAATCACCCAGTTCAACAGCAACGAAGCAGTGAGCACTTTTACATTGGTAAATACTTCACCCATTTTTCATAACGTACTTTGGCGAGTGGGGGATACATCATTAAGATTAATCCAACCGCCAAAGGAATATTGGTTGTGCCTGATGAAAATGAGTTGATGAGTTTTGATGAAGAAGGAAAAAAATAACCAATGGCTACACCAATCGCCATTGCCAGGAAGATCCATAAAGTTAGATACCTGTCTAAGAAGCTTAATTTTTTCCGTTCATGTGCAGGGGCACAATTGTTTGCACTCATTGATTGAATTTAGTTGTCAGTAAGTTTTGAGAAAACGTATAAGCATTCCATGGCTATCTGGTTGCTGCGCTCTGTATATTTTTCATCCTGAAGAACAGTATTGTCAAATGCTTTCGGATCATTGTAAGTTGTACCGATCCGAAGTTCACAGCCGGGTATGAACGGACAGTTTTCTTCTGCATCAGAGCAGGTCATGATGGCTGCAAAATTCTGTGAAGGATTTTCTGCATCATTATATAGTTTGGAAAAACAGGTAGTGAAACTGTTTTCAGAAAAGTACACTTCGTAAAGAGGGTTCTTGCTTTCACTTGTTTTCTTCACTTCAAATCCGGCAACTGCAAGTGCTTTGATTGCATTGGGATTAAAAGCCGTGGCCTCTGTACCTCCCGAAAATGTTTTAATATTTTCTATACCGTAATAGGCTGCGGCAACAGCTGCCCACACCTGGCCAAGATGACTCCTGCGTGAATTATGTGTACACACATACACAAGGTTGGCTGTTTCTTTGTTAACGGTCTTACCTTTTATATAGGATGAAATTTTTTCTAAGAGTATTTTCCGCTCTGCCGGTATTTCGCCAAAGTTTTTGACCAGTGCGCTGCAGCGTTGTTGTATCAGATCGTACATATATTTCTTAATTAGTAGAATTTACAGTTGAATGTTATCAGTGTCAGCAGCATTTCTCTTTTAATGGCTGAAACGCCGAAAAGAAACCCTGCAACTGGGATTCAGCTTTTTTCCATTCTTTTTCATCAATACAATAACACACTTTTTTTCCTTCTATATCGCCTTTAATCAGACCTGCTGCTTTTAATTCCTTTAAATGCTGTGATACGGTGCTTTGTGAAAGGGGGAGTTCCTCTACGATGTCGCCACAAATACAGGCCTGTTTTTTAATGAGCAGGTGCATAATGGCAACCCTTGCCGGATGCGAAAGAGCCTTTGCGTATTTTGCAATGCGGTTATCTTTTACTGAAAATTCATCCGCCTTTGTTGCTCCCATTTAATTTATTTAATCGCAATATTACGATTTTAATTGAAAACGGGAGTGGCTTAAAAAATCTTTAAATAAATATTTATGTAATACAGGCCGGTAAGTAAAAAAGTGAGCCCTGCCACAATCCGCATTACCTTCTCCACTTTGCTGATGGCCTTAAAATACATCCCTAATTTCTCCATACTGAATGCTATTACAAAAGCAAAGAAGATAACGGGTAAGCCTGTGCCAATTGAAAATACAACAGGTAAGCTCAACCCTGCTGATGCAGATAAAGTCATTGGTATAAGCATAGCAAAGAACAAGGCACCGCTATAGGGACAGAATGCCAATGCAAATACTACTCCCAATAAAAAAGAACCAAGCAAGCCTTTGTCTTTGAATTTTTCTGAAAGCCTGTCAGTTAAATTTCCTTTGGATAAAAAATTGAGTTTAATAGCACCCAGCATAATTAAACCAATAAGGATCATCAATGGACCGATGAATTTTTCACCATTGCCCTGGAATAATTTTGCTACCTGGAACTTACTGGCTCCAAAATAAATAATTGCCGCCAGTGCTGTATACGAAAACATCCGCCCCAATGTATACAACAGGCCGCTGAGTAATACCTTTCGTTTATCAGTAAGTGTTTTTGCAATATAGGCTGTGGCAGTAATATTGGTTGCTAAAGGGCAGGGGCTGATTGCTGTGAGTAAGCCCAATGCGAAAGCTGCCAGAAAGGGCAGCTCCCTGTTTTGTGCAAGATCAGTTAACCAATCCATCTTATTCTTTTATAAATTCCTGAATGTATTTTTTCAATTCTTCTTCAAACAGTTTTTCACTGCCGGCTTTCATAAAAGCAAATTCTGTGAGGTCTTTTTTCTTGCCTGTTTTAGGATTGAATAAAAACAGTGCAGTGCCTGTTGCTTCAAACTGCTCTGCTTTTTTTGCATTTTTCTTATCATCCACATTTACTAATGTAAAAGGAATGCTTGAAAAGTTATTGGCTAAGGTTGCTCTTGTCAACTTTTCAATTAATATACAGGTAACGCAGCGGTGTTCAGAATGAAACTGAATAATTTCAATTGTGCCTGCAGTAACTGCTGTTTGTTTGCTTTGCTGTGCCTGACTGTTGCAGGATGTAAATAAAATTGCCAGAATGGAGAGAACAGTGTGATGCTTAACTTTTTCATACGAGTTTAATTTATAAGATAATATTGAAAAGATATCCTGAGAAAATTATACAAGCTGTAACTACAGCAAAAAAGATAGCAATCAGTTTCCATGTCATCACTTTTTTCAGCAATGTCGCTTCTGGTATAGAGAGACCTACCACTGCCATCATAAAGGCAATGGCTGTGCCGATGGGTATACCTTTTGCTACAAATACCTGTATGATGGGTAAAATACCTGCTGCATTACTATACATCGGAACACCAAGTATTACTGCAATCGGAACTGCAAAGGATTGTCTTTGCTGATATAATGTTCAAAAAAGCCGGTAGGAATAAAGCCATGCATGGCAGCTCCCAATCCAATACCTATTATAATATACCAAAACACACCTTTAATAATGCCCAGCGCTTCTTTAAATATTTCAGGCATTCTTTGCAGCAATGTTCTTTTCTCTTCATCCAGTTCAGCTTCTGTATGTGCATTCGCAAGAATATTCTGAACCCAGGGTGTTAAATGCTTTTCTAATTTTAGTCTGCTGAGGATCATTCCGCCAATCATTCCCAGAATAATACCACTGGATGCATAGATAACAGTTGCTTTCAATCCAAACATTCCAATGAACAAAGCGATGGCTACTTCGTTTACCAATGGGGAAGTAATTAAAAAAGCAAATGTTACACCAAGCGGAATACCACCTTTTACAAAGCCGATAAATAACGGAACAGAGGAACAGGAACAGAACGGAGTGATGGCTCCAAAAGTGGAAGCGAATAGATATTCAAGACCAAACAGCTTATTCCTGGAAAGGAAATTTCTTATTTTATCAACCGGAAAATAGGAGTTGACCACTCCCATTACTGAGGTAATGATAAATAACAGGATTAAAATTTTCAAAGTGTCATATACAAAAAAATTAAGAGCGTCTCCTAATTTACTATGAGTTGCAATGCCAAAAACAGAATATATAAGCCAGTCAGCGAAAGTTTGTACCCAGTCGAACATGATTGTAATTTTAGTTTAGCAACAGGCACTGCCATCACTGTTGGGTGAATCGCAGCAGGAGCTGTTGTCAGATGGTGTTTTTGCAGTTGAAGTACTGCAACAACCGCTGTTTGTATTTGTTCCCAATACAGTAGTTGTATCCCCTTTGGTTGGAAACCCTTTTTGAGCCCAACGGATAATTCCATGCTGCATGTTAACCACTTTGCCCGGATCATATCCGTTATTCAGTAAGAAACCTGCTGCCCGTAAACTTCTGCCACCGCCACGGCAAACCATTACAAGATCTTTATCGAACGGCAATTCAGTGTAACGAACCTCAAATTCACTCAGTGGTATATTAACAATAGCAGGAACATCATAAGCAAGTTGTTCCACTTCATCTCTTTCTCTTACATCAACCAACAATGCGCCTTTCTTTACCCACGACTGTGTTGTGGTTGGGCATATTTCATTTACCATAGTTTGTTTTGTTTCCATGTTCATTGGTTTATTGTTTCAGTAATTGTTTAATTTCATTTACATCAGCTATGCGGCCTTTTACTTTTGCTACATCATCAATCATCAGCACAGGTGTGGTCAATACATTGTACTTCATCATTTCTTCTATGTCTTCAATCTTCGTAACATCAGCTTCAATGCCTGTTTGTTTCAAAGCTTCCAGTACATTGTTGTAAGTGGTCTTGCATTTAGGGCAACCGGGGCCTAATACTTTAATATTCATTTTCATTGTTGTAAAGTTTATTTATGAGGTAATAATAATTTAACCGGCTCAGCTTCATCAAACGAAATTATTTCCAGATGGCCGGCCTGATATCTGTTCCATAACCTGTAGTGAATATGCAGATAGCTGTCGTGATGTGTAAATATGGTTTGATGATGCTGTGAATAAAATCCCAGCATCTGTGCTTTCTGATGGCTGAACGTATTGATCTGTTTTGCTTCCTTTAATGTTTCAGGATTAATTGTTGTTACAGAGCTGTCTTTAAACATAATATGACCACTTCCTTCTTTTACTTTGCCAAACAGCAGGAAAGGAAATGCCGTTGCTGTGTCTGTACCATGCTGATGGGCTGCATTTGTTACAGCAGTTTCAAGTTCTCTCATTGAACTGATTTTTCGAGTAAGGACAATCGTGTCCCACTCAGCCACATCCGCATAAACCAGGAAAATTGCTTTCAGGTCTTTTACATCTCTTAACAGGAAAGGTTTTTTCTCCGTTGTAATTGCAGCAACAAAAGATCTGCTGTCCCATACAATGATTTCGCCCCGTAAATTTTCCACCGGACCAATTGCATACAAATGTTTTGCATTGATGGTATCAACTAAAATGGCCGCATCGGTTCTTCCTTCCTGGCCGATCTTACTCATTTTGCCACTGTACTTCACAACTGGCTGTTGCGCAAAACCAACCTGGGCCAGAAAAAAGAAAATCAATATAGATAATGTATGCTTCATGCTGTTTTCGGTAAATGGGGTAAAATTGTTATTCAAAAAAAGTTGCAAAAACTTTCTTTGCTTCATCCCATGCTTTTTGGTTAATACAGTATTTAACTCTTGGAGGCATCACATCTCCCTGAATCAACCCCGCATCTTTCAACTCTTTCAGATGTTGGGAGATGGTTGATTGAGCCATTGGAATTTCTTCCGTTAGCTGGCCGGTAAAACAACAGGCCTGCTTTTCAAGAAAATTCAGAATCCGAATCCTGATGGGGTGTGACAGTGCTTTTGCATACCTGGCAAGTGCTTCTTCTTTAGCCGTGTAATTGATTTCGGTGGTTGTACGTTGCATAGTCTTAAGTTGTTCATCGCAAATGAACGATGATTAAATAAGATAGACTATGACTTTTGTCACGGAGCGGAATGATACCCAACATAAACTTCCGGATTATTCGAAAATCCTATTGATATTAGTTTTTTTGCTGATTCTCATCATTTCCTCCCTTTTTGGTGTCAGGTACTTTTATCCCTTCAAAATAACCAATTATTATGGACACAAATAAAAGCGTCGAAGTAATACCAGCCAAGCCCGAAGTAGAGGTAATGGACGGTAACGAAGCAGCTGCCTATATTGCTTACAAATGCAATGAGGTTTGCGCAATTTATCCAATTACTCCTTCTTCTAACATGGGCGAATGGGCCGATGAGTGGAGTGCAAAAGACATCAAAAACATTTTCGGTCAGGTGCCCCGAATCATGGAAATGCAGAGTGAAGCAGGTGCCGCAGGTGCCATTCACGGAGCATTACAGGGCGGTGCATTAGCATCTACTTTCACTGCATCGCAGGGTTTGCTGCTGATGATTCCCAATATGTACAAAATTGCGGGTGAGTTAACTCCAACCGTATTTCATATTGCTGCCAGGAGCTTAGCTACTCATGCCTTGTCCATCTTTGGTGATCACAGTGATGTGATGGCCGTAAGAGCAACAGGGTTTTCGATGTTATTTGGCAATAATGCACAGGAAGCAATGGATATGGCGCTGATTGCACAGGCTGCAACGCTGAAATCCAGAGTTCCTTTCATGAATATATTTGACGGCTTCCGTACTTCACATGAACTTTCACAGGTTGAAATCATTCCTGATGAAGTAATTAAAGCTATGATGGATGACAAGGCAATTACTGACCATCGTGACAGGGCCTTATCTCCCAACAATCCATTTATCCGTGGTACTGCTCAAAACCCTGATGTGTTTTTCCAGAACAGGGAAGCAGCCAATCCTTATTATGAAAAAGTTCCCGGCATTGTTCAGGCAGAAATGGACAAGTTCTATGAACTGACCGGCAGAAGATATAACCTCTTTGATTATTACGGACATCCGCATCCAGATCGTTTGATCATTATCATCGGTTCTGGTGCAGGTGCTGTACAGGAAACAGTTGATTATCTCAACTCAGAAGGAAAGAGAGTAGGTGTACTCATTGTTCGCCTGTATCGTCCATTCTCTATTGAAGCATTTATCAAAGCAATTCCTAAATCTGTAGTGGCAATTGCTGTACTCGACAGGTGTAAAGAACCAGGCAGTATGGCTGAACCATTATATATGGATGTGGTGAATGCCCTGAACGAATCGCAGGAAAATCATCATGCACATGTTATTGGCGGCCGTTATGGTTTGTCATCAAAAGAGTTTACTCCTGCAATGGTGAAAGCAGTGTTTAAAGAACTGAAACAAAAACGTCCGAAGACTCACTTTACAATCGGTATTGATGATGATGTTACCCATCTGAGTTTGTGGTACGATAAAACATTCAACCTCGATTCACAGCATAAATTCCGTGGATTGTTCTTTGGATTAGGTGCCGATGGTACGGTGAGTGCAAATAAAAACTCCATTAAGATCATTGGTGATAAAACAGATTTCTTTGTACAGGGTTATTTTGTGTATGATTCCAAGAAATCGGGTTCATTAACTGCATCTCACTTACGTTTTGGTGAAAACCCAATCCGTTCTACCTACCTGGTAAACTCAGCAAACTTTGTGGCCTGTCATCACTTCAATTATTTAATGAAGTATGATATCCTGAAAGATGCGGCTTATGGCGCAACCTTTCTGTTAAATACTCCTTATGATAAAGATGAAGTGTGGGCAAAACTTCCAAGAAAAATTCAGGAAGAAATCAAACACAAACATTTAAAATTCTTTGTGATCAATGCTTATACCGTTGCAAAAGAAACCGGTATGGGTAACAGGATCAATACTATTCTGCAAACCTGCTTCTTTGCCATCAGCAATGTATTGCCGAGAGAAGAAGCCATTGCAAAAATTAAAGAAGCGATTTACGATACTTACTGGAAGAAAGGTGAAAAAATAGTACAGAAAAACTACGAAGCTGTTGATGCTACGCTTGAACATCTGTATGAAATCGATTATAAAAACCTCTTGATTGGTACAAAAGAACAGGATGCAACAGTGCCATTTGATGCTCCAGAATTTGTGAAAGGAGTTTTAGGTAAAATTATTGCCGGCGAAGGTGATGATCTTCCGGTAAGTGCTTTTCCTGTTGACGGTCAGTTTCCTTCCGGTACTACCAAATGGGAAAAAAGAAATATTGCTGATGCTGTTCCGGTTTGGGATGCTGATTTGTGTACACAGTGCGGTAAATGTTTCATGATCTGTCCGCATGCTGCCATCCGTCCGAAAGTATATGATAAGGAATTGCTGGCATCAGCTCCTGATTCATTCAAACATGTTGCACCAATCGGTAAAGAGTGGAATAAAGAAACAGAAGCATATACACTGCAGGTGTCAACAGAAGATTGCACAGGATGTACATTATGTGTTGAGTTCTGCCCAATTACAAGTAAAACAGAACCAGGACATAAGGCTATCAACATGATTGATAAAACAGAGTTCCAGGAAAAAGAAATTGAAAACTGGGATTACTTCTTAAGCATTCCTGAAGTGGATCGTTCAAGAGTAAACAGGAATACTGTAAAAGGTTCACAGTTCTTCCAGCCATTGTTTGAGTTCAGTGGTGCATGTTCAGGTTGTGGTGAAACTCCATACCTGAAATTACTTACACAGTTGTTTGGCGAAAAAATGATCGTTGCCAATGCAACAGGTTGCTCATCCATCTTTGGAGGTAATCTGCCAACAACACCATGGACATCGAATAAAGAAGGTGTAGGGCCGGCATGGGCCAACTCACTGTTTGAAGATAATGCCGAGTTTGGTTTAGGTATTAAAATGGCCAACGATAAAAAAAGAGACATTGCGATGCAATTGCTTGATGAATTGCGTCCGTTTGTTGGTGAAGGTTTAGTAGACAGCATTGTTGCTGCACCTGAAACAACAGAAGGAGAGATACAGGCGAAACATGTTCTTATTGGTTTGCTGAAAAACAACTGGAGAATATGAAATCAGTTGCAGCGAACAATCTTTATCACCTGGCTGATTTCCTTGCAGAGAAATCTGTTTGGATCATTGGTGGTGATGGATGGGCTTATGATATTGGTTATGGTGGTTTGGATCATGTACTCAGCACCGGTGAAAATGTAAACATCATGGTACTGGATACAGAAGTATATTCCAACACCGGCGGACAAAAATCAAAATCTACTCCATTAGGTTCAAGTGCGAAGTTCTCAGTAAATGGTAAAACAACCGGTAAGAAAGACCTGGCACTGCAGGCCATTGCACACGGAACAGCTTATGTTGCACAAATTGCAATGGGTGGAAATGATATCCATACTGTAAGAACAATCCTGGAAGCAGAAGCTTATCCTGGTCCTTCATTGATTATTGCTTACAGTCACTGTATTGCACATGGTATTGATATGGCAAAAGGTGCAGAAGAACAGGATTTTGCAGTGAAGAGCGGTTACTGGCCACTGTTCCATTACAATCCGATGAAACCAAGAGGTGAACGTTTTGTAGTTGATTCAAAAGATCCTTCCATGTCATTGAGCGAATTCATGTATCATGAAAACCGTTTCAATGTAATTAAGGCAAAAGATCCTGAACTGGCAGCACGCTTTATGGTTCAGTCTGAAGAAGCAAAAGTGAGCAGGTGGGAACGTCTTCAAACACTGAAAGGTTTATAAGAAAAATAATTTCCGTATGAAAAATTGAAGGGAATCTCATTTGAGATTCCCTTTGTATTTTAACTGAAGAAATTTTGCAGCAGGCGTTCCGATGGAACGCAACATCCTTTTTCACACAGGAGTTACCCATCATCTGTCCCTACGGGACAAAAAAGCTCAGGCATGATAATTTCCATTTTTGAAAGGTATACGGAATAGATTTTTTTGCTTTTCCATCACCACAAAGTATGCGTAGCAAAGTTTGAATGATGTTCTGCTTTTGATGGCCGTTGTGCCGTCGGCACAATTCATGGGTAACCAAGAATCAGACTGTAGCTGCGTTCCGTAGGAACGCTTGATGAAATAAATCAGATGTGAATGCTTATTTTCTTGAAGCCAGTTCTGCCTTTATTTTTTTAAGGTTCAGAAAGTTGATAATTGCGAGGGGTAAAAAGGCAAAGGGTAAAATGGTAGTTGCAGTAAAGCCTTTCTTTATAAAACCAAAAATTGTAGATATAAGCATAATCATAACTGTAATTGAAAGGAGTATAACTGCAACAGTCATTTCTTTCTCTCTTTTCTTTAATTCATCTTCGGGCATTTCCGAAAGCTGCCTGACTGCCGTAGTATATAGTTGGTTTGTAGTGGCAAAGATAAAAAGGCAGAGATATTACACACCAAACTGCATGAGGTGATGGTCTAAATGCTTCCACATACTCTTTCCCCATTGCTCAGCAGTGAGTTTGCCAAACATTGGATGCACTTTATCACCAATGCCGACTGCACCTCTCTGGTGAAAACTGGTGATCATTGAAACCAGTTCGTTTTTTTCTGTTTCAAAATCCCTGTCGCCTTTAATAATAAAATTGGGTGCTGTGGGAAGGCTTTGTCCCCAGGGACTTTCATCATATAACTTTTTTTTCATTGCCCAGCCAATTAAAAGACCAATGAACATTCTTGGGATTGGTTTGCTGCTGAGCGGAACTTTAAATGCTTCTTTGCAATGCGCCATCATCTGGCCTGGTGTCATCTTTCCCCATAAACGTTCACTGTGCGAATTGACAAAATGAATCCGGGTAAGAATTTCATCGAAGGTTTCTTTGTCGAATAAATTTTTCACCTGCATCATACTGGATATTTAATGTTGTTCGTAGTAAGGAATTTCATCATGGCTTACAGCATCTTTCTGCTGCCAGTAAGCGGGAGTAACAATATGACCTGTCTTTGTTCTCAGTGCTCGTCCAAAAAGAGCATTCGTTACATTAAACATTACATTGGTTACTCCAATAGTAAATGTTTCAGGCTTGTCCGCCATAGCTTCAGCGGGGGCGGAAGCAACCTCGCCTTCAACTGGCTTTGGAGCTGGCGCAGCTTTCGGAGGAGGGGAAGGAACAACAATCACTTTATAGTTGTTGTATTCAAGCAAATCTTTCAGAAATGCAACACGGTCTTTACCTGCGTTTTTTTCAACAACAGCACATTTCACTCCATCCAGATCTTCAAACTCGTGATTTTTATTGATTGCCATAATTACTCAATCTTTTTGGTTTAATTTTTTTATTCCTTTCAGTATGAAATAAAAACCTGCGATAAAAGAGACGGTTACAATTCCCCAAATTATCCAATCTTGAAGCATGTGTGGTCTGAAAGTCAAATGTCCATGCATGCCTGATAAATAAAAAAGAATACCAAATAATCCAATCATTAAGAACATCAATCCAAGTCCCAGTCTCATTGTTTTTATTTAACCAGCGAATAAATATACTCGTAAGCACCACTCACCAATCCTGTTACAACAATGCCTCCGATGCAGATTGCCATTGCAATTTTCGGACTCCAGCTGACCTCCACTTTTTCAATCGGATTTTCATTGGAGTCCATGAACATGGCTTTGATGATGCGCAGGTAATAATAAAGCGATACCACCATGTTTAATGCTGCAATAGTGATCAGCACATAATTATTTTTCCCGGCACCTGCCAGGATCAAAAAGAATTTACCAAAGAACCCGGCAGTTGGCGGAATACCTGCCAGCGAAAACAAAGCAATTGCCAATACCCATGTTAGCAATGGATTGGTTTTATAGAAACCTTTAAAGTCGTCAATGCGTTCTTTTCCTTTTTCTGAACTTACCAAACTCAACACACCAAAGGCTGCAAGGTTGGAGAATATATAAATCAAGACAAAATATACGACCGAACTGAACCCTGTATTATCACCACCGCTCACACCAATTAAAATAAAACCAACCTGTGAAATAGAGGAGAAGGCAAGGAATCGTTTGATGTTTTGCTGACGGATTGCAAACAGGTTACCAATAACCATTGACAGCACGGCCAGCACTGCCATGATATTATACCACTGGAAAAACAACTTATCAAACACTGTAAACAATACACTCGTCATTACAAAAATCATACTGCCCTTTGAAATCACAGATAAATAAGAAGTAACGGCAATAGGGGCACCTTCGTATACATCGGCTGTCCATAAATGAAAGGGAACAGCAGAAATTTTAAAACCAAAACCTGCAATCAGCAATATGAATGAAAACAGGAATAAAGGATTGGCTGAAGCAATTTCACGCAGTTCAGCAAAGTTTACAGTTCCTGCAATGCCATAGATCATGGAAATGCCAAACAATAATAAACCGGAAGCAAAAGCTGATGAGATAATGTATTTCATAGCAGCTTCAGCAGAACGTCTTTTATCGAGGTCAAAATTTGCCATTGCTGCAAGAGGAATACTTGCTAATTCCAATCCAACATAAAACATCAGGAGGTTCCTGCTGCTGATCATACAGAACATGCCCAGCAGGGTGGAAAACATCAGAATATAAAATTCAGCTGCATGTTTATGTTTCATCAACCAGTTGTACGATTGAAGAGAGATGATCAGCGTGCCAAGGTTCAGGATATTTTTTTCAAGCCGCACCAGGTCGTTGGTTTGAAACATATCACCAAACAGTGAGCCATCAGCATTGAAGAAAAATCCAGCCACAAAGTTTATGGTCAGTAAGATATTTGTGAGCAGCAAAAGAGTTTTGGGCTCTAAATCCTTTGCGCCAAGTTTAGCAAACAAAAGAATAAAGATGATTGCTGTTAACAGCAATTCCTGTTGCATCAGTATGAAAAATTCGTTCATCATTTTAATTTACTTGATCATTCCAATTTTCTGCATAATCACTTCTGTTCCGGGATTGATGAGATCTGTTAACCAGAAAGGAACCAAACCCATAATCAGTATTCCAACCAGCAATAACACAGCAGCTGTTTTTTCATTCCAGGCTGCATCACCTAATTTTAAATACTCTGTATTTTTAATTGGTCCCATAATAGAAGAACCAACTGCTCTTAAAATATAAACTGCTGTAACAACAATTGATGCTGCCGATACAATGGTTGCAATACGGTAAAATGTATCAGCTCTCTGCCAGCTTCCCATGAACACGGTCATCTCTGCAACAAATCCACTGAAGCCGGGTAAACCCAGTGAACACAATCCCACAATTACAAACACAGAAGAAATAAACGGCATCACTTTTAATAATCCGCCGAGCTGTGCCACCTGTCTTGTATGTGTACGTTCGTAAATCATACCAATCACGGCGAAGAAAAGGGCTGTCATTAAACCGTGACTCACCATTTGTAATACTGCACCATTAATAGAAGTCTTGGTTAACATACCAATACCGAGTAAAACAAACCCACAATGGCTCACAGAAGAATAAGCGTTGATGTATTTCAAATCGGTCTGCATCATGGTAGCAAAGGCTCCATATAAAATTGCAATGCAGGATAGAATAATAATGATTGTTGAGTAATGTTCAGCAGCATCTGGCATTAAATAAGTAGCTACACGTAAACATCCGTAACCACCCAGCTTCATAGATATGCCTGCGAGGAACATAGACGCAGCTGTTGGTGCAGATGAGTGACCATCGGGTACCCATGTATGAAAAGGAAACAATGCAGTAAAAATTCCGAAGCCGATAAAAGCAAACGGGAAGAATAAGTTTTGCAGATTGGCTGGAATATTTTGCTGAGAAATCTGCAACAAGTCGAATGAATGAACACCGTTGATACTGGTGTTGAAATATAATCCTGATAATCCCACAAAGACTAAAGCAGAACCTGCCATGAGCATCAAAGCCAGCTTCAAAGCACTGTATTCTTTTTTACCGCTACCCCAGATTCCGATTAATAAGAATTTAGGAATTACTGCCACTTCTAAGAAGAAGAACATGGTAAACAAATCAAGCGAAATAAAGAACCCGTATGCACCAAGACTTAAGAATAATAACAGGAAGAAAAATTCTTTATGCATGTGTTCCTGCTTCCATGAAACCAGCACGGCAGCCAGTACAACAAAAGAAGTAAGCAGGATCATGGCAACTGAAATGCCATCTACCCCAACATGATAATTGATGTTAAGCGCTTTGTACCAGGTATAATTCTGATCAAAGATGAAATCGCCACTGCTGGTAATTCTTTCCTCTAAGAATTTAAACAGGAGAAAAACACTCAGACCTAATTGTGCAACTGCAGCAAGCAGTGCAACAGTGCGTACCTGTTTCAAACCTTTTACTGCTAAAAGGAGAAGCGAAAACGCAAGGGGCAATATGAGAAGTAAGGATAGATTCATTTTATAATTTCCATAAATAAATAAACATAATAACTAATGCTGCTATTCCGCCAAAGAAGTATAATGCGTAGTTCTGTACTTTACCTGATTGCAAACCTTTGATGAGGCTGGATATTTTTCCGGTTGTTGTTGCAATGCCATTCATCAGGCCATCAACAATATTGCGGTCAATCCATGCTGCAGGGCGACCGATTAAATTGAAGACAATTTTTTTGGTGATGAAGAGATACAGCTCATCCATATAAAATTTATGATAAGCTGCTTTGTATAAACCACCCAGTGCAGTTGATACCTGCTGCGGTTTACTGCTTTCTTTTTTGTACATCCACATCGCAACTGCAATTCCTGTTAATCCAATCAAAACCGGTGCGATGGAGAACATTAAATGGAAAGGAGTTTCCAATGCTTTGCCATCTGTTGAAACAAAATGACCAAATGGAATAAAGCCAACAGCCATTGTGCATCCGGCTAAAATAATCAATGGAAGTTTCATAGAGAAAGTTCCTTCGCCATGGTCATTATGTACTTCACTTTGCTTGTTCCAGAAGATAGAGAAATACAAACGGAACATATAAAAAGCAGTAAGACCGGAAGTGAGCAATGCAATCACATACACGATCATGCTTGAATTATAAGCTGCCAATAAAATTTCTTCCTTACTGAAAAACCCGGAGAAAGGAGGAACACCTGCAATAGCAAGACAGGCAACTAAAAATGTAAGATGTGTAATTGGCATGAACTTTCTCAATCCACCCATATCTTTCATATCGTTACTGTGCACTAAATGAATAACTGCACCTGCGCCGAGGAATAATAATGATTTGAAAAATGCATGTGTAAACAAATGAAACATGGAAGCTGTATAGCCTAAACCATGTTCACCACCATTGCCACTAACACCTAATGCAAACATCATGTAACCGATCTGGCTCATAGTTGAATAGGCGAGTACACGTTTAATATCTGTTTGTGTACAGGCAATAACAGCTGCAAATAAAGCAGATACCACACCAACAATTCTTACAATTGATAATGCTGTTTCATTGATAGCAAACAGTGGAAATAATCTTGCAACAAGATATACACCTGCCACCACCATTGTTGCTGCGTGGATCAATGCAGAAACAGGAGTAGGACCTTCCATTGCATCGGGCAACCAGATGTGGAATGGAAACATGGCGCTTTTGCCTGCACCACCCATGAACACCATTGTTAAGCCCCAGGTAATAGCTGATACTCCAATAAAAGAAGCGGAAGTAATGGCAACAAACTGTGTTGACTGCTGTGTGGTTAAATTATGAATGATGGTGTTGAAGTCTAAACTTTCACCATAAAAAGCAAGGATAAGAATACCGATGAGGAAACCAAGATCAGCAAAACGTGTTACGATAAATGCTTTCTTTGAAGCCGCAACTGCAGAGGGTTTCTGGAAGTAATAACCGATGAGTAAGTAAGAAGACGCACCTACCAATTCCCAGAACATATAGATCTGGAAGAGATTGGATGATACAACCAATCCAAGCATAGAGAAGGTAAACAATCCAAGGAAAGCATAGTAAGTAGCAAATCTTTCTTCACCTTTCATATATCCAAGGCTGAAGATGTGTACCATTAAGGAAACAACAGTTACCACCACCAGCATCATAACTGAAATAGGATCGAGAATAATACCCATGTCAATCGAAACTGTATCAGAAAAAGAAAGCCAGGTAAACTTTAGCGCAGTAATTGTTTGATAAGTATCACCCACTTTCCCGTCAACTAAAAAGTACTGGTAAGCTGTATAAAGTGAAAGTACTGTTGAGATCAGCAGCAAACCTGTACCAATGATACCGGCAGAACCGTTGAAATATTTTCTTCCAAACAAACCAAGCAGTACAAAACCTGCCAATGGAAGTAAAGGGATTAATGATATGTAAGTATAGTTGTTCATATAAAGGCCTCACCCTCGTTCCCTCTCCATCCTTCGACTACGCTCAGGACAGCGGGAGGCCGGGCTTTTCTTTGTTATTTAAATTCTGTATTTAAGCATTTCATCTTTTCTTCTTTAGTCGTCATTCACACTCTATCATTTAATCAACATCTTTAACATGCTGGCCCTGTGCATCAGCACACTCCCCTTTCAGGGGAGCCGGAGGGGCTTGGTCTTCTAATATTTCATTTCCGTTGCATCTTCCACATCAATTGAATTATGACTGCGGTAGAGATTGATGATAATGGCAATCGCTACGGCTGCTTCAGCAGCAGCAATTGTGATAATAAATATGGTGAAGAAGATGCCGTCTAATTTTTCGGGATATAAATATTTATTAAATGCCACAAAGTTGATGTTTACACTGTTGAGCATTAATTCAATTGCCATCAGCATGGTGATGAGGTTACGGCGTGTAAACAAACCATACATGCCAATAAAGAACAGTGCTGTGCTCACAAACAGGACATGTGTTAATGGTACTTCGTTCATTTTTCTTCCGGTTTAATTTTGAGAGCAATTACAATACATCCTACCATTGCTGCTAACAATAATATACTTACTACTTCAAAAGGTAAAGAATAACCGCCCTGTTCTGTGTTGAGCATGGCATTGCCAATTCTTGCAACGTCAGTGTCGAACAATTTATCAGATGGTGTAAATCCGTATTGCTGAATCAGAAAATAAGTAAATGCAAATCCGAACAGTACGGCCAATATGCTGAAAATTGTTCTTCCTTTCGGTGCTTTCGCCATTTCTTTACCCGATTGCTGGGTAAGAAAAATAGAGAAGATGACGAGTATCACAATGCCGCCGACGTATACTACAATCTGCACAGCTGCAATAAACTGAACATCCATCCAGAAGTATAACCCGGCAATACCCATTAATGAAAACAGGAGCCAGATGGCTGAACGGAAAATCTTTCTTGTAACAACAGAGCAAATCCCCATTGTGAGAATGAAAGCTGAGATAAGATAAAATATGATTTGAGATGCAGTCATGGCCTCATCCTCGGTCCTTCTCCAAAGGAGAAGGAGGCCGGGTTTTTATTTTATTAATTAAACAATAGTTATTAAGCATTTCAACAATTAGGTTTCAATCATCAATTAGCAACATCTTTATATCTACTCAATCTTTTCAATAAGCTGGCTTCGTGCTATGCCAAGCCCTTCCTTTGGAGGGGTTTGGGGAGGCCTTTATTTATTCTACACCCGCACGGATCTTCGATCCGTCGTGGTTTAATTTCTTTGTCAGCTTGCTTCTGTCGTACACACTGTGTTCAAATGTCTGTGCCATTTTAATTGCACCTGTCGGGCAAGCCTCCACACACAAATTACACATGGTACATAATTCAAGATGATACACAAATGTGTCAATTGCTTTTTTCTTCTTTCCTGTTTCAGCATCAACATCAAATTTGGTAACGATCTTGATCGTGGCATTGGGGCAGGCCAGTTCGCAGGCAGTGCAACCGGTGCAGGCATGTTCATTATTTTCATCATGAATCATGACTACTTCGCCTTTGAAACGATCAGCCATTACCAGTGTACCCCTGTTATCAGGATACTGTTCCGTAATGATTTCTTTGTGATGCGTAAAATAATAACCCGTCCGCTTCATGCCGGTAGCGAGTGATTTAAGCGCACCAAAAACATCTTTTATGTAATCTTTTAAAAACATAGTTGCCTCACCCTCGTTCCCTCTCCGGTAGAGAGGGAGGCCGGGCTTTTATTTTATTAATTTAACTTTTATAACTAAGCATTTCATCTTTTTCATTCATTTCATCAAACTTCTATCTATTCAAAACACTCTCTGACAAGCGGGCCCCGTGCGTTGAAATTCTCCCCTAACGGGGGAGTTAGAGGGGGCTTCGGGCCTCTAAAAATGCCAACCTAATATTGCAAACACCGTTGTCAGTAATAAATTGAACATACTGATTGGTAACAAATATTTCCATTCAAGTGTCAGTAACTGATCAATACGTAAGCGGGGAAATGTCCACCGGAACCACATGATCAAAAATATCAGGAAGAACGTTTTTCCAAAAAACCAGATACTAGATGGAATATAATCCATCACATGATTAAATCCTTCCCAGTGGCCGATATGAAACGGCATCCAGCCACCAAGAAATAAAGTAGCACCAATGGCACATACAATAAATACATTGATATATTCTGCCAGGAAGAACAAAGCGAATTTCATTCCTGAATATTCCGTATGAAATCCTGCTGTTAATTCTGATTCGGCTTCAGCTAAATCAAATGGTGCACGGTTTGTTTCGGCAGTAACAGCAATAATGAAAATGATAAATGCAACCCACATTGGAAGATGCCCTTTAAAAATCCACCAACCATCAGCCTGTGCATTCACAATATCTGATAAACGAAGACTGCCGGTTAACACAACTACAGAAAGAATTGCAAGGCCCGCTGATAATTCATAGCTCACAATCTGTGCACCGCTGCGCATAGCACCCAATGCAGAGTATTTATTATTACTGGCCCATCCGGCCATTAAAATACCAATCACAGAAAGAGAAGAAATGGCGGTGACATATAATACACCAATATTCAGATCCCAATATTGAAAATCTTTAGCAAAGCCGATTGGTGCAAGTAATAACATGGCAACAATCATCGCAATAAACGGAGCAGTGTTGAATAATAATTTATCGGCACCATCGGGAGTCATCCCTTCTTTCACCAATAATTTTACAGTATCAGCCAGCGACTGAAACATACCTTTTGGTCCTACACGATTGGGTCCTAAACGAATCTGGATCCATGCTGCCACTTTTCGTTCCATGATTACCAGTACCAGTCCCAATGCTGCAAACAAACCAATGGCTGCAACACCGGCAATGACCATTTCAATAACCATTGTCCATGTTGGGTTGACTTGCTGGCTTAACCAGGAATCAAAATTCTTTGCTATTTCACTAAGGCTCCACATATATTAAGACCTCACCCTCGTTCCCTCTCCAAAAGAGAGGGAGGCCGGGCTTTATTTTATAATTTAACTTTTGCTATTAAGCATTTCATCTTTTAATTTCTTATTCAACATCAATCAGCATCTTTCTTGTTCATCAAACTCTTTGTTAAGTTAGCCCGTGCCTCGATGGCTTCACCCTTCGGGGGAAGTCGGAAGGGGGCCCTGCTCTTATCTGTCTATATCAGGTATAACTAAATCTAATGTTCCCATTGATGCAATCAGGTCACCTATTTTTCCACCTTTCGCTATATGATTTAAAGCCGAAAGATTAGAGAAACCGGGTGAACGGAATTTAATTCTGTATGGAGTGGTACCACCTTCACTAACAATGTACACACCGAGCTCTCCACGTGCTGTTTCCACTCTTGTATAAAAATCTCCTTTAGGTAATTTCAATACGGCTTTTGTTTTTGCCTGGAAATCACCATCCGGAATATTATCAATCAACTGTTCAATGATGCGGATGGATTGATTCATTTCACGCAAACGGATCATATACCGTGCAAATGAATCGCAACCAGTTTCCAGCACTTCATCAAACTCCAGCTTATCATATATTTCGTAAGGATACAGTTTACGGATATCAGAACTTACACCGCTGCCTCTTGCAACAGGGCCCGTACATCCGTAAGAAATGGCATCTTCTGCTGATAAATAACCAACGCCTTTCATCCTGTTCTGGAAAATGATATTACCTGTTACCAGCTCATCATATTCATCAATCTTACGTTTATATAAAACAAGAAAATCTTTTACTCTTTTTTGGAAGTTGGGATGAATGTCCTGCATAACACCACCGGGCACTATATAATTCATAGTTAACCGGGCACCGCAGGTTTCTTCCATAATATCATTGATACTTTCTCTTTCACGGAAGGCATGGAAGAAAGGAGTGAAGGCACCGAGATCCATGGCCATTGCTCCCCACCATAATTCATGCGATGCAATTCTTGTTAATTCATCCATCAATACACGGATCACCTGTGCTCTTGAAGGAACCTCAAGCTGCAATCCTTTTTCAACACATAAGGCACATGCATGATTGTTGATATGTGAAGAAAGATAATCCATACGGCTGGTTACATAAATGAACTGGCGGTACGTAAGGCTCTCACACATTTTTTCAATGGAGCGGTGAATAAAACCAAGATGAGGTTCTATATTCTTAATGGTTTCACCATTTAATGTAATGACCAGGTGCAGTACGCCATGGGTGGCAGGATGCTGTGGTCCTACATTAATGATTAAATCACCTTCCTCCCCGGGAGCTTGTGATAAGTCTTTAATTATTTCTGTATGTCTGTACATATTAATCACCCCTGCACCCTGCCAAGAGGGAAACCGGGCTTTTTATTTTTTAAATCAACTAATGAACTTCCAATTCAACTTCAGTTCCTTCATCTGCAACTATCAACAACTCAGCTATCAATCAATCCATTCAGCTAAGCTGGCCCTGTGCCTTGCTAAGCCCCTCCTTTGGAGGGGTTTGGGGAGGCTTAAAGTTTTATCATATTAATCGGGTCTTCAAAATCTTTACGCAAGGGGTTTCTTCCTTCCCATCCATCTTCCAGAATCAGCAGGCGCAGATCAGGATGATTCAGAAATTTTACACCAAACATTTCATATACTTCACGTTCATGAAATTCTGCTGTGCGCCAGATATCGCAAACAGTTTCTATTTCAGGATTTGTTCTGTCGAGTTTTGCTTTCACCACAATATTGTGATGAAGTTTGGTTGAGCGGAGATGATACACCATGGTTAAGTGTGTCTTCCAGTCAATACAGGTAAGGCAAAAAGAAAATCGAATTGTAATGAATCATCTTTACGGATCTGCGCTGCAAAAGCTTTCCAGTCTGCAGGTTCAATCATAACATTCAGCCATTCGCCACCCTCGTCAAAAGTAACGCCGGGAACGAACCCTGTGAATTTGATCTTTAATTCTTCGTTCGTCATATCTGTTCTTTTCCTTCTTTAATTTGTTCACGGGTTAAACCGCTTTTTATTTTTTCCTGCAAAGAAATTAATGCATGCAGTAATGCTTCAGGCCGTGGAGGACAACCGGCCACATATACATCAACCGGTATAACATGATCTGCACCTTTCACTACTGAATAGGTATTATAAAAAAAAGGGCCTCCGCTGATAGCGCAGGCTCCCATGGCAATCACATATTTCGGATCGGCCATTTGATCGTATAATCTTTTTAATACCGGAGCCATTTTATTTACAATGGTGCCGGCAATAATAATCACATCCGCCTGTCTTGGTGTAGCACGGGCTACTTCAAAACCAAAACGGGAGAAATCATATTTGGCACCTGCAACGGCCATGTATTCAATACCGCAGCAACTGGTGGCAAAGGTTAAAGGCCATAAGGAATTGGAGCGTGCCCAGTTGATAACATCATCGAGTTTACTGAGTACAATGCCGCCACCCGGAGTTTCGTGAATCTGACCGGGAAAAGAAGTCTTGCCCCCATCCCCTGAAGGGGGGTAAACAGCATTTGTATTATTTTTTAACTCATCCATTTTTTGTATGTAATATAAATGATCCTGTTCAAAATTTATATCAGTGTGCCCATCAGTTCCCCTTTAGGGACGGAGGGGTTGACTTTATTACTTCCATTTCAATGCCCCTTTTCTGTGGGCGTATAAAAAACCAATAAACAATATAAAAAAGAAGATCACAATTTCAATTAATGCAAGCCATCCTACGCTTTTGGCCACTACTGCCCAGGGATATAAGAAAACCAATTCCACATCAAAAATCAGGAAGATCAGTGCAAACAGGTAATAACCTACGTTGAACTGGATCCAGCTGGGGCCTGAAGTTGGGATACCGCACTCGATAGACTCACCTTTCTGCTTGTTCTTAGTCGATGTTGTAACAACTTTTGCAATAAGAATAGCAATAATTGAAAAGGCGAGAGCAGCAATAATTAAAACAATGAGTGAGGATGCACCCATAAAAGTGATTTTTTATTTGAACGAAATTAGTAACAGTTTTTTAGAGTAGAACCTGATTCTTGTTAACCGTGATTATGTTGAAGATCATTTTTTGACCTCCCCATTTCAGCTATCCGTACACCTCCTGGTGAATGGATTTTTTGTCGTAACCCATTTCTAATATAGACTTTTTTGTTTCATCAAGCATGGCTTTCCAGCCGCAAAGAAAAAATCGGGCTTCCTGCCTTTTGCTTAATAACTCTTCGTAAACTGCATGAACGTAGCCGGTTCTTCCATTCCATAATTCTCTTGACAATGTAGGGAGATAATGGAAGCTTTCGTATTCATCATGCAGTTTCGACAGTTCTTCGTAATATAACAGATCTTCTTTCTTTCTTGTACCGAAGATGAGATAGATATTTTTATGAGGGATATTATTCTTCAGTATATAATGTGCTTTACTGCGGAATGGGGCAATACCTGTACCAGTGCAGATAAAGAACAGATCGGTATCAATGGTTTCGGGTAAGGTAAACACACCCTGTGGGCCACGTAAGGTAATTTCTGTACCAAGCTGAAAATTTTCCCAGAGCCAGGGAGTACCGGCACCTGTTGTATTTAATACAATTACCAGTTCAAATTCATTTGTGCCATCGGGCCAGCTGGCAATGGAATAGCTGCGCCAGCGTTTATTTGGTTTTTCGTGAATGGGAAGATCAAGTGTAACAAACTGACCGGGTTGAAAATCAAAAACTTCCAGTTCCGGTATCTGAATGCGGTAACGTTTTGTGTTCGGAGTCTCGTCAATAATCTGGGTTATTATACCTGTCCGCCAGGGCTGTATGGCCATAGAAATTCGTTTTTTATTGCAGCCAAGGTAAATTATCTGTTTGTGATAACCTGAAAGTATTCATGAAAACGTTCTCATAAAAAAGAATTCTGTGTTGAAACATGAACCATTTTCATGCAGTAAAAGCTGACTATTTTTCCAGGTATGGAACTCTGTGGAAAAGAATGAACAGCCTTATTGCTTGCGAAAGCCATAACTGATTTGTATTTTGTTATACAAACCTTATTCCATGCTAACAATACCTTATCTCCAGAGAAAATTCCTGCTCATTTTTTCTGCTTTTTTTCTTGTCCTTTCATCCTGTAAGGTAACACTGCTTGCGCCCTACGATGAAATCACAGACAAGACCATCACAGAAATGCAGGAAATGACTTCAACTTTTTTTGTGGCACTTGAAAGTGAACCTGAAAGTGCGGCGATGAAGTATGAGAATCAAAAACAATTTTACCAGAAGCTGAAAGTAAAAGCTGCTAATGTTCGCATCCGCAACAATGCCATCGATAAAAATAAAATTATGGTGAGCATGATCAAAGAACTGGAAGCCAATGTCGGAAGACTGGAACAGCTGCATAAAGGAAAAGCAAATGGGTTACTGATTCCTGAAGAAGTTACGCTGCTGAAAGATGCGTTTGAAACACAGTATGGCGCCATCATCAATTTTTTAATGGCATTGAAGCAACGTGCAAAATCAGGATGATCATTGTGCATGATGTTCTTACTTCTATTTTCTCACTTCTAACTTCTTATTTTATGTCACTCGATACATCGGTACTAATAAAAGATATGCTGTCTGCAGCCAAAGACAACCTCGGTAAATTCTGGAAACAGGCAAAGCCTTATGCTGAAAATGAAACCATGAATATGGCAAACAAACTGCTGATGATTGAAAAATTAAAACTGCAGGGAAAGATTACAAAATCGGAAGCAATGCTTCATATTGATATACAGAAAAGCGCCTTCCGCACTGTACTGCTCAGTATTAAAGGTCTGGGATTAATTGCAGTGGAAGATACCATCAACGCTGCATTGGGTGCAATTGCCGGAGTAGTAAATAAGGCAATTGGATGGAAGGTGTTATAAAATCAGGTTTGTTGTTGTTTCTCTGCTTTCTTTTTATCAAAATACTTTTTACCTAAATAACCAATCAGCGGAACAAGTATCACTGTTAAAAAATATTTGGGATCATCTAATAAAGTGGCCCATAATTTCCGCACCATACTTTGCTCCAGTTTAATGCGGATGGGGATTGAACGATTTTCCAGCTCTTCACTGCCTTCCGACAAGTAAGCGGTGATTTTTAAAATTAGTGTGGTGCTTTTTTTATCAGTCTTTGTGAGTACCGACCATTCCCATTTGTTGCCGTTAACAGTATCGATTCTCTGTTTATCTTTTGTATGACCTGTTTTTACAATGGTATAATCTGCAGCAGGATCCATCAGTTCAATTTCAACTGAATCATATACCAGCGGAATGTTCAGCGAACGGATAATACTGCTGTCTTCGTTTTCACTGTTTATATGCTGTTCCCGTTCTATTTTGCGCAGTGTTTCTCTTGCTTTTGCTTCGGGCATTTTAATTGACAGATAAGCACCGATATATTTCAGATCATTCCGTTTAATGCTGTTGAAATAGGAGTAAGCAATATTGGCCGATTTACGTTTGATGATTTTGGCAATCGTTCCTGTATCAACCGTTATTACAGGTTTTACAACGGCAGTATCGAAAGTGCCGGGTTTTACCGCAACCGAATCATTCGTTTCAATTTTTTCTGATTCATTATTACAGGAAAAGATAAAAAGACAAAGCAGCAGGTAAGCGAATGAGCGCATGATAAGGATGTTTTCAGAAAGTTAGTAAAAGGGCGGGAGAGATGCAAGGGTGAAAATACCTGTGGCATTTCAACTGATCGTAACAATGCCGTTCTTAATGGCATACATCACCAGCCCCACTCTTGTTTTCATCTGCAATTTTTCAAACAATGCGTCCCTGTAGCCATCAATGGTACGTGGACTGAGAAACATTTTTTCTGCAATTTCTTTATACGTCATTTCTGTACAGGCGAGTTTTAAAAATTCTTTTTCCCTGTCGCTGAGTTCTGTTTGATTCTTTGCTTCACTGTTCTCCGCATCCATTTTGTTAATGGAATGAATCAGTCTGCCGGTTACCAGTTCAGAATAATAATATCCTTTTTCATGAACAGAGTCCAGTGCTTTTTTTAATTCAGGCGGTTCGCTGTCTTTTAAAATATATCCTTTTGATCCTGCCTTGAACATGCGGATGATCGCATTTTCATTATCATACATCGACAGTGCAATTACATTCACCAACGGGTAATGTTCCCGTATCCATTGTGCAGTGGCGTAGCCGTCCATCTCCGGCATGTTGATATCAAGTAACACAATGGAAGGTTCGCCATGCTTTTTGATCTGTTCCATAAAATGGGTTCCATTATCTGCTTCAAATAAAACAGAATAATCACCAAAACTGTCTACCACTCCTGCCAGTCCCTTGCGCAGCAGTACATGATCATCGGCTAATGCCACTTTAATTTTTTGCTGTTCCTTCATTTGCTGTTTCATTAATAGGTAATTGAAGAACTACTTCCGTTCCTTTGCTGATGGTACTGTTTACAGAAAACAGTGCACCGATGAGTGTAGCCCTGCTGTTCATATTCCGTAAGCCAAGCCCGAATGACTGATTGCCTGCATCATTCAATGGACTGAGATCAAATCCTTTTCCATTGTCTTTGATTACAATCTGCATGGCATCATTTGTAAAATGAATTGCTGCTGTTATCTTTTTTGCATCAGCATGCTTCATGATATTGTGAATGGCTTCCTGCACAATACGGAACAGGATGAGTTCTTTCTGTTTGTCAAATTTTACAATCTTTCCTTCGATGTTCAGTTCTGTTTCAATGCTGCCGGTTTTTTGCAGCAGTTCCAGTTCATATTCTATGGAACGTACCAGCCCCATTTCTTCCACATAATCGGTATTGAGGCTGCGGCTCAGGTCACGCAGATCCTGGATGGCTTTGCCGATAAGCTGTTGGGATGTTTTTATTTTTTCACTGGCTGCTTCATCTGCAACAGATGTGGTGGCAAGATTGAGCTTGGCAAGCGTTAACACCTGCCCAACGTTGTCATGAATTTCCTGTGAAATATTTTTAAGGGTTTGTTCCTGGATTTCGAGTTGGGTTTGGAGGAGGGTTTGAGAGAATTGAGATTGCATAAGTTCCTTTTCAGTTAAATGACTATTGTGCTTCTTTTGATGGAATAATAGAAAGCTGACAAAAAACAAGGAAACTAACAAGAAAAGTAAGGTTCCAATTATAATAATAATCAATATTTCCTGATTGCCTTGTGACATATAAATGAGATCAAAAAAGTAGTATATAAAAGAAAATTAAACGAATGACTTAAAGCCCGCCAAAGAATTAGATTATAACCGATTTTTTTATAAACAATATAGTCAAAAGAGCAGTAGTAAATAAAAAAACCCGTATGAAAGAAAAGCAACCCAACACTTATCCAAAAAAGAGGTACGGAAAGCAAAAAGATAAACTTGTCAGAAGTGAGTAGCTGTTTAAAATAGAAGTAACACAGTATTATTAAAAAAACCGAACCTATACGGTAAGTAATGGTATGAAATTTATTAAAACCCTGTACCCATACAATATTTATAAAAAATAATACTGGGAGCGCAATGATAAAATATAATGCCCACTTTTTATTTTGCTTGACTGTGAAAGACAAGTAATAAATATAAAAGTAAAAAACAAACTCAATAAGTGTGGCAAAATTGAAAAACCAATGATTAGACTTTTGATTTTTAAAAAAGCCCAAAGGTGAAGACAGTTCAATAAAAATCAGAAAAAAAACAAAGGGTACAAATAGGCGCATAAATCCTGGGGTGATTTTTTTATAATTGATCAGCCCAAAGCAAAAAGCAAAAAGTAATATGTACTTATAAATTGGCAAAGTTTAATTCCCTTCAAAAATAGAAATGCCACATGTTGTTTCCGGTGGACATAAATCTCCATGATTATATGGTGATATTATATTAATTTTTGTATCATTAATTGAATCTTTTTTAATGCCGTTTAATTTAAACGTTGGAACAATAAACGTTGTTAATCTGTATTTGAACCCTGCAATTGATTCATTTCTTGCACCAAGGTATAATCTAAGCCCGATTAGAGAAGTGTCACCTAAATCTTTTTTTAATGTATCCAGATATTGTTGAATTTCATGAAATGAAAACCAAAGACTTCTGGTTCTTTGAGGTAATTTGTCGGGTTTTAAACCACCACACCATTTGTCTGTGAAATTGTCATACATAATTTGAGCCTCTGCTTTTGATATTGGCCCTCCCTTTACAATTGCCACTTCTCTTGATGACTCTGAAATGATTTCGGCGGTTTGTGGTGACTTGTCTTCTGGTTTTTGTTTAGTTCCAATGTAATACCCAATTGCGCTACATAACAAAGCAATAGCGGCAATAATTAAATAGTCTGTCTTTTTCATAATACTAAGTTTTGTGTGTTTAAAAATTCAATTATATCTCAAAATCAGGATTTAGTTTTATAAGTCCAACCATTTTTTCACCTTTCTTTTACCGTCTTTTCACCTATTAAGTAACAGTTAAGATACCCTTGACTTAGTTATACAGCTTTCGCAGTTTTGTGTTGTAATTAAATATTTCTAATAATTAAAGAATCGCAACATGGCAACTTTTAATGCAAAGACAATTACAAGCAATGCAAAAGACATCAGCTTAGTATCAGCTCCTGCCGGATCCAAAAACAAATTCTGTGAGGTTTGGCCTGGTGCAAAAACAGCACTTGAACTTTTACAAGGCATTATTAAAAACCCAATTGCCAAGGCAGCGATTGGAATTGTTATTGCCGCTGGCGATGCTGTAGCTTCAAAAATTTGCTGAGTATTCATGTGCAAGGGGTTTTTTAATTTCTCATGCGGAGAACCCCTTGCCAATTACATAACCAAGAAGCCGAAATGCCGGTACGAGTAGGCTTGCAAAAATAATATTATGACAGAAGAACAATTAAAACTAATCATGCAGCAAGATGAAAAGTCTTGGTTTACATTAAGCAGTTTGTCGAAAAAAACCAGTCTGGATGAATCTGAAGTTCAAAAGCTAATCAAAAAATCACAACTATTTGTACAATCGTCTTCCTTAACCAGTGAAGGTGAGAATCTATTTTCTACAAAGGAAGATTTTCAAAAAGAAGGGTCATTGGCAAGCAGAATTATAGGGGCTTTTAAAAATCGAATTGACTAACCGTAAAACAAAAAAAATGCAAGAATACATTTTAATACCATGCATTGCAGGCTTTGTTGCACAATTGCTAAACCTCCTTGAGGTAGCAAAATTAGAGCCAACGAGGAGGCCGAATTTTAAAGATTGGATTTATTGGTTGCCCTATATAATAGGGCCTTTAGTAGGAGGCTTTGCGGGATATCTTTCTTTTCATGATAACTCTTCAAGTTTTACAACAATACTGGGTGTTCAGGTGGGAATAGCCGCTCCATTAACTTTAAAGGGGTTTGCAAATGTCATTCCTAAAATACCTCCTCACAATAATTAAATCATAATAACCTTATTACCGGGAAGCCGAAAACGGGATAAAGAGTAGGCGCAAAATTTATTTCCATGATAAAGAACTTTCTGCTTTTCATTGTTATTTGTTTACCATTGATCAACCAGGCACAGAATATCATGCCCGTCTTCAGGGGAAAATCAACTTTGGTTAAAAATGATAATGCTCAACTTTCGAAAATAGAGAAAGAAATAGAAGACGTAAAAAATAAAATGAATAAAACGACTACTGCAGGGTTAACTAAAGCAGAAGAAGAGAAGCAACAAGACTCTTTGCTTATAAAAATGGCTCTTTTAATTATTAAAAAGGATTCATTGAATATGGTTAAAGATTCTGTCAGTCGATACCCCCTAATAACTTTTTATGGTTCTGCAGCAGTTGGAGCCGGTACTGATTTTTTAAGTACAATCACTTCTACGGGGCAGTTAAATGCGATAGTTAACCCTTTTGGAAAAACCTTTGTTGGCATTGGTGCAAATCTGTTATTTGCCAACCCTGACAAAGGAGGCAATAAAGATTCTGTGGATTTCAAATCTCTTATGTTTCCTGAAACAGGAAAATTTGGAGTGCTTGCATCCATTTCACAGAAGATTGATTTAAATAAAAATGGCAGGTCAGATACAAGTAATGAATTCAGACAACATTTCCTGATTCCTCAGGTTTCTTTTGCTTACAGGAGAGTTACTATTGATTCCACTTCAACTGGTTTTAAAGTTTTAAATTACAATGTTGGAATAAAATATCAGGTAGAAGGAATGACTAAGGATTCAAACAGAATTGTTTTTTCAGTTATGCCCTACTGGCATTATTTTAATATACCCAATGAGGACGTTACTTTTTTTCAGAAGACTGTGAATGACTCCTTATTTACAAATTTTAATAAGGGTGCTGCAATACAAGCTTTGGGTATTAAAACAACACTGCAATATAATAGTTTCGTATTTTTCTTTGATATCAGACAAACTCTAAACACTGCTACTAATATGGCTGATACAAATCCTTTTAAAGGAACCCTTGTTAATGTTGGCTTTTCAACTAATATTAAACTTACTCTTGGAAAAAAGAAGAAAGAAGATGACAATTAATTATGAGTACTGATGCTTTACCGGCTTTTGTTTCAATTGGCTGACCTATGCAAAGCAAAACAGGTGACATCTTTTCAAAAGATGTCACCTGTTTTTCACTTACTTCTTTTCTCAATTTATAAAACGTATACACTTTTTCATTAGCCGTTACTAACCTATGTTAAATAATCCCATGTCTGTTCTTCGTTACCCTTTTTCGTTGCAATGGCTTCCCTGATCTGGCTGCATTTTTCTCTGATGACAGCAGCGCTTTCACTAAAGCCTGCTTCTTCGGCATCAGTGGCATACTGAAAATAGCATGCCTTCAGTTCGTCTAGTTTTTCAAAAGAAAGATCTGTCATCTTTTGAATATTGGCAGACTTGTTTTCTTCCAGTTGCTTTAATGCAGCGATAAATATTTTTGAATCTGGTGACATAAAATTTAGTTACACTACCTCCCCTCCACAACCTTCACTTCCTCTTCACTCAATCCGTAAAGCGTATATACTTTTTCATTGATTTGATCATCGGTATAAGCAATGCGCTGTTCTAACTGTTGCAGCTGATAGGGAAGGGAAGTTGCTGTATTATTTTTTCCCCTTTCTTTTTATTTCTTTGGCAAGTTTCTTTTCTTCGCTTTCTAATCGCCTGGCTGTTTTTTTTACATCTTCATCGGGTGGCAGGGTTTCGGGTTTAACGCCACGCTGCAGCAGCATATCCCGTACTGCTTTGTTGTTTTCTATATGTTCCCTGCCAATTTGCTGTTCGCCTTTTAAATCTTTTTCTGTTACATTATGGCTGGTAAGTTCATTGGCAAAATCTTTGGCTTTAATAGTGAGGGTAGGTAAAAAATCGGCTAATGGTTTGGTGGAGGGCACAGCAAGTTTCCGTTTCATATCAGTGGTGGTAAAACCGCCAAACAATGCCTGGTCGCCTTTTGATCTTATCACAGCAAAACCTGCGCTGTCTATTCCCCGTTCAAACAAAATACCAGACAGTTTTCTTTCGCTTTTACTGAGTTTTTCACGGGCACTTACTCTTGCAACATCCAGCAGGCGCTGTTCAATAATTTCCTGCTTTCTTGTTTGTACTGCAAAATAAGTTTGTGCAAAAGCAATAGATGGTTTGGCAGGGTCGCCATTTTGTGCTACTAAATAACAGGCATATCTTGTAAGGGCAATATCATCCAGTTGTCTTTCGGCACCGCTTCCTAAAGAAACCATTTTCCCGACACCGGCAAAATGGTCGGCAACTGCTGCACCACTGCTTTCGCAGGTGGTTTTTGCTTTGTCAATTACTTTATAAAAATTATCCCATTTGGTATATCCAAACAGGAGTTGCAGTTCCCTTGCGCTCCAGCACTCAATGCCTTTGTAAGCATAAGCTGCCTGTTCAAACTGCAGGAATAATCCTTCGATTAATTCTTTTTTCATGTTAATGTGATTATTCGTTATCGTTAAGTAAACACATTTCCCCTTATTTTTTTTACCTCCCCTCCACAATCCTAACTTCCTCTTCACTCAATCCGTAAAGCGTATATACTTTTTCATTGATCTTGTCATCGGTATAAGCAATGCGCTGTTCTAACTGCTGCAGCTGACCGGGCAGTGTGCTGCTTTGCTTTTGCTGCTGCAGTTGAAGCATGGTTTCGACCAGCTGAACAATTTCATCGTGGAGGGATTGTTCTTTTGGAATAATAATGGGAAGTGTTTGAATGTATTGCTTGGCCATCATAAAATAGCCGCCACGGATTTTCCCGCATATCTTATCAAGAATATAAAAGATGAGTTTTGAATTTAATATTCCAAGCAACAGCTTATCAGAACCCGGTAAGAAAAAACAGGTCTTATTTAAAAATAACTTTGAATTGTCGTTCATGAAATTATTTGGAAATGAATTCTCCGGCCAGATTATTTTAGGCTTTTCAAATTCATCATAATATCCGCAGGCTCTCAGTTCCCACCAATATTCACCCTGATCGGTTCTGTTTTTCCCTTTGCTTTCAAATGGTTTTAAATGACTGGCAATTGCAGTATAATTTTCTTCCAGCCATTTCCATGCGTTTTTAGGATTACTGCCTTTTTGATTCGTAAATCCTTTGGGAAATAAAATAAGATAGGAATCGGATTGCAAAGGTTGATATCGCTTGATGTCTTTACCTGATAAAAATGGTTTTATAACTTCAGCATTTTTTTTATCTTCTTTAATTAACCTGTTCTTAGTTGCCTCATCAATTACAAACGCTTCGTTCAACGCAGTTTTAATCCCGTAATAAATTTTCTTTTTTACATAAGTACCTAATGGAATGCCAACACTTAATAATTTCTTTAATAGCAATTGTTCAGTTTCACTTCCCAAATTCCAGCCAGCATCTTCTAGCGCAGTTTTGTTTGTCCATGTTCTGTGTTCATTAATATATTCTTTCAGGCTGCTGAACTCTAATGTTTTAATATTGGTTACTTCAATGGTTTCTTTTTTTCTGTTCTCATTTGCAGGTGAAGCAATAATTATAGCTGGATATGTAGTTGCGCCCTGGAAAACAGGGAGGTCACCAAAATCAATAATCTCCTTTATCAGTTGTTGCTTAAGCCATTTACGAAGCGGTTCTCCATAATTTGCTCTCATCCATTTATTGGCAATGATCATTCCAAACAAGCCATCGGGCTTTAGTAAGCTGATTCCCTTTTCAAAAAAATAACTGTACAAGTCGGCAGTGCCATGATATACTCTGTACTTCTTCTGAAAATACAATTTCTGTTCACCTAACAATTCCTGCCTAACATAAGGCGGATTGCCAATAACAACATCAAAACCGCTTACTTTACCATAATCAACTTGAGGCTCGTTGAAACTTCCTCCCATCTTACGTATAAGTTCTTTCGCTTTTTCTTCCTGTTCATCTGCCTGATCAAATACTTTTTTATTGTGCCATTTCATTTCTTTTGAAACGCTAACCTTCTGCACTTTAAAAACTTCTGGAAAAGCTCTTTGCCAGTTAAAAGGTTTTATTTTCTTTTCATCACCATAGTCAATTTCGCCATCATAAAAATCAACATCCACTAAACTGTTGCCGCTTTTAATATTACTGTCAAGCGTTGGCAGTATACGTTCACCAAAACGCATTTCAGCACTAATGCTGCTGCCCGTTTCACCTTCCATACATTTCAACAGCAAACTAAGCTTGGTTACTTCCACTGCCTGTGTATCAATATCAACTCCGTAAATATTATTGAGTAAAATCTGTTTCTTTAAAGCCGTGGTTAAATTGCCGGTTGGTGTAAGCGGCAGTTTGTTGCGTTCTTTCAGTGCATCGTTGCGCTGCTTTTCATTATACTCTTTACTGTTCTGTGCAATGGCAGTAAGTTTTTCAAACTCAGGTTTATAATACTGCAAATGCCAGTTGAGTAAATACTGGTATGCACCCAATAAAAAACTTCCGCTGCCACAGGCAGGGTCAACAATTTTTAATTTTGCAACGGCCGCAGGTGTAATCTGCTTTGCTCCTTCAGTAGTATTGAGGGGTGCTAATTTTCCTACGGTATTTTCTACAATGTATTCAACAATATACTGCGGTGTATAATACACGCCGCCTGCTTTGCGCACTTCGGGTTTTTCTTCAATGGTTGCACGGTGGCCTGCACTCAGTTTAATCTGCTTGCCCAAAAACTGTTCATAGGCACTGCCCAATATTTCCACACTCAGCACACTGAACTCATAGGGGCTGATGGGATAATACAGTTCATTGATAATGCCTTTGACAGTTTTGTTATCAATAACGGTTTTGCGGCTAATGGTATCTTTCTTAAAATCAAAGAGGCCGCTGTTGTACTTGCTGTCGGCTTCTTTAAAATAGGTAAAGAGATTGTTATAGTAATCGTCTCCCTTTAATAAATTCTTAAGTCTGCCGTATTCTTCCACACCACGATCTTCAGCAATACGTAAAAAATTAACCGGTCGAGTGTTTGCTGCACCACAAAATTCAGTTCGTCTTCAGTTAATGTTTCATTGCGTAAGGCAATATTGAGTGCAAGCTGTTTTCGCCATTCATCTAAAGAAATTAAAAATTCTTTATCAACGGTGGCGGTTCCTTTCTTGTGTTTGTCGGCTGCAATAAACTGATCGAAGCTGCCTTTGAGTACCCGTTCTTTGGAAAACGTGTTCCAGATAAAATCGAACTCTTTTAAATAATCTTTATAGGTGAGGTATTTAATGCGGCCAACGCTTGACTTATCGGTGGCATTTGGTTTTTTCGTACAATCGTAAATGGCAAACTCTTCAAAGTCGGTTAAAATACTCACGGGCAGTTTGGCGCTCCATGCATAACGGCGAACCTGGTAAGCAGGCAGCACTTCATCTTTCACCACTACACTTGGTTTTTTTGCTTCCACAAAAAACAGCCGTTTACCTCCGGCGAGTTTAAAGGAGTAGTCGGGTGCTTTGGTGGCAGCGCCTACTTTTACTTTGTCTTCATGAATCACTTCACGGTAAGCTTCAGCATTGCCCTGGCTGTTATCCATATCCCAGCCGAGTGCTTTAAAAAACGGGTCAATAAAATCTTTACGGGTGGGGGTTTCGTTGTAATCGCTTTTCTTGTACGACAGAATCTGTTCTCCAAAACGTTCTACCAGTTCTTCAATGGTTTTATAAGCAGCGTCTTTGTTCATCATACCAGCAGACAGGTTAATGATCAAATATAATTAATCTGCTGATGCGGCTTTGGGGTTTAAATCCTGAAAGGATAAGTTGAGGGGAGCTGAAAATGATTGAAATCAGTTTCTTTTTGAACCTACAAACCCCGGTTTTACTGCCTGAAAACCAGCCAGCCCCAAATTTTCCCCAATCGCAAAATTCCGAATCTTCTTATTGGTACATTACCGCCTCACCCTTACCTTTGCGGCCAAATAAAACAAAGGTTTTATTCAGCGAGGCAAAAGATAAGAACAAAGAATAACGAGTTAATTTTAAACCCCTTTTCTTTAAATACATTTAATATGGCCAATTTTGGTAAGGTTAAACAGGTAATCGGCGCCGTAGTTGACGTTCAGTTCCACGGCAAACTCCCCGAAATTTACAGTGCTCTTGAATTGAAACGTCCTAACGGGGATATCCTCGTAATGGAAGTGCAGCAGCATCTTGGTGAAGACAGCGTTCGCACCATTGCGATGGACGGTACCGAAGGTCTCGTTCGTGGAATGGAAGTTGTTGACACGGAGAAAAACATTGTAATGCCTGTCGGCGAGTTGATCAACGGCCGCTTATTTAATGTAACCGGCGATGCCATTGATGGTTTGCCCCAGGTAAGTAAAGAAGGTGGTCGTGCTATTCACGCCAAGCCCCCTGCTTTCGAACATTTGAGTACAACCAACGAAATCCTGTTTACAGGGATTAAAGTAATTGACCTGATTGAGCCGTATGTAAAAGGTGGTAAGATCGGTTTGTTTGGTGGTGCCGGTGTGGGTAAAACAGTATTGATTCAGGAATTGATCAACAATATCGCCAAAGGATATGGTGGTTTGTCTGTGTTTGCAGGCGTGGGCGAAAGAACCCGTGAAGGAAATGATCTGCTGCGTGAAATGATTGAAGCCGGTATCATGAACTATGGCGACAATTTCAAACACAGCATGGAAGAAGGTGGATGGGATTTGAGCAAAGTGGATATGGAAGGATTGAAAACATCAAAGGCAACCTTCGTGTTTGGCCAGATGAATGAACCTCCCGGTGCACGTGCCCGTGTTGCCCTTTCAGGTTTAACCATTGCCGAGTATTTCCGTGATGGAGATGGCACAGGAAAAGGAAAAGACATTCTGTTTTTCGTAGATAATATCTTCCGTTTTACTCAGGCTGGTTCTGAAGTATCTGCGTTGCTGGGCCGTATGCCTTCAGCGGTGGGTTATCAACCAACACTTGCTACGGAAATGGGATTGATGCAGGAGCGTATCACTTCAACCCGTAACGGTTCAATCACTTCTGTACAGGCGGTATATGTACCTGCGGATGATTTAACCGATCCGGCACCTGCTACAACATTTGCTCACCTTGATGCAACAACAGTACTGGATCGTAAGATCGCCGATTTAGGTATCTATCCTGCGGTAAGTCCGCTGGAATCTACATCAAGAATCCTTACACCAAGTATCGTTGGTGATTCACATTATAACACTGCCAACAGTGTAAAACTGATTCTTCAGCGTTATAAAGAATTGCAGGATATCATTGCCATTCTTGGTATGGATGAATTGAGCGAAGAAGATAAAATGACTGTATACCGTGCACGTAAAGTACAGCGTTTCCTTTCTCAGCCTTTCCATGTGGCAGAAGCCTTTACCGGTTTGAAAGGGGTGTTGGTTCCAATTGAGGAAACAATTCGTGGATTTAATATGATTATGGATGGAGAAGTAGATGAATATCCTGAATCAGCCTTCAACCTGGTGGGAAGTATTGATGATGCAATTGAAAAAGGTAAGAAGTTAATGGCAGCAGCGAAAGGCTAATTAGCCAATTAGTTGATGTGCTGATTTGCTAATGGGTTTTCAATTTGCACATTAGCATTTTATCAAATTATCACATTGTTCTTATGAATTTAGAAATATTAACTCCACTCGGAAAAACTTACAGCGGCGAAGTAATTGGCGTACAGTTACCGGGCATCAGCGGTAGTTTTGAAGTACTCGATCACCATGCACCATTGGTAAGTGCACTCAAAGCCGGTCAGTTAAAGATCCTGGTTGAAAAGAACCGTAATGAGCTGTACAAAATTCAGGGTGGTTTTGTAGAAGTGCTGAACAATAAAGTAACTGTGCTGGTAGAAGGCAGTGAAGCAGTTTAATTCAAAACCAAAATTCTCATAGGTGATCCCGTCAGAAATGGCGGGATTTTTTTTGAGCCCCCTTCCGACTTCCCCCGAAGGAGGAAGCCACCGACTCACAGCCCTCGCTTATTTAAATAGGCAGATGATTTATTAATAGTGTGAAATGTGACGATCATCGATAAGATGTTGATGTGATAGAATAAAAAGGTGATTGATAAGATGGTGTACCGTCCTTCTCCTTTGGAGAAGGATAAGAGGATGAGGCCTTACTGGTAGAAGGCAGTGAAGCAGTTTAATCAGAAACCAAAATTCTCATAGATGGTCTCGTCAGAAATGGCGGGATTTTTCATTTCCTCCCCGCAAAGTGGTATTGCATTTTATCAAAGGATGAAGTAATTTTTTACTTCAAACTAAATCATCATGAAATCAAAAACTATTTCTCCGCTCTTTCAGAGTTATCTGCAGCTCATGCAAAAAGCTGCTGAAAGCAATGACGGCGAACGTTGTATGATTGCTCCCCATCCCGACCTGAAAGACAAACTAAAAAAGGAATTCAAAAAACTGAAGAAAGAATTGGGCTCATTTGCTTTGGGAAATTTACTGAAACCCGAAGGCAAAACGAGGCTGGGTATGAACGATGGTATGCTGCAGCCCGGCAATGTTTTTCCATTGGGCACTTCAGCGGCAAGGGTAAGAAGTATCTCGGCAACAAAAACACCACCAACCGGAACCCTGCGGGTAATTGTTGTGCTGGTTGATTTTTCAGATAAAGTAATGACGAAGACAAAGAAGCATTTCCAGGATTTATTTTTTTCTGAAGGAGTTATTCCAACAGGCAGTGTGAAAGAATATTTTAAGGAAGTAACCAATGGCATGGTAACTATTGCCGGTGAAGTGGTTGGTACTTACCGTATGCCACGCACTATGAAAACTTATGCAGGTAATGGTGCCGGAACGGATAACGGATTGCCCAATGCAAGAACCATGTGTATGGATGCGGCTAAAGCGGCAAACGCTGCAGTCAACTTTTCTCAGTATGATAATGACAAGGATGGATATGTAGATGCATTCGTAGTGATCCATGCCGGACGTGGTGCAGAAGAAACAGGAAACAACAATGATATCTGGAGTCACAAATGGGTATTCCCCAGTGTGTATAATGCAGACGGCACACATGTATATGCCTACTTAACAGTTCCTGAAGATTGCAAGCTTGGTGTATGCGCACATGAGTTGGGACATTTGTTATTTGGTTTTCCTGATCTTTATGATGATGATTACACCAGTGAGGGAATCGGTGACTGGTGTTTGATGGCTGGTGGCAGCTGGAACAATGGCGGATTAACCCCCGCTCATCCCTGTGCGTGGTGCAAGGCAGATCAGAACTGGGTGAACACTGTTAATCTCAGCAGTAATAAGAAAGCTGTAAGTATGGATGATGTAAAAACAGGTAAAACGATTTATCGTTTATGGAAAGATGGTGGTCCGGGGAATGAATATTTTTTACTGGAGCACCGTATGAAAAAAAATTACGACAAGTACCTGCCCGGTGAAGGATTACTTATTTATCATATTGATGATGCCATGAGCAGTAATGCCAATGAAATGCATTACAAAGTAGCGTTGGTACAGGCCGATGGAAAGAAACACCTGGAGGCAGGAGCCAACCAGGGCGATACGGCTGATCCGTGGCCGGGGAGTGCAGGCAAAAAAACATTCAGCAATACATCCAAGCCGAATTCAAAATCATACGGCGGATTGCCAACTACAGTTGCTGCAAGAAATATTAAACTCAATGCAGGAAAAATTACGGCTGATCTGTATATCAAAACAGGCCCGGCAACAGCACCAAAGAAAAAGAAAGCAGCCAGGAGAAGATAGTCTTTCATTTCTATCAGCGCATCATGAAGCGGCTATCTTTGTATAGTCGCTTCATCTTTTAAAAAACAGAGTTATGGTACAGATGGCTCCTAATAAATCAACTGTTTCAGCAACTGTGCTGGCTATGGAAACATATGCAGCACAGGCTGATTTTTATATTCTTGATTTAGAAATAAACACTTCTAAAAAAGCAGCGGATCAACTGCAAATGCCCGGCGCTGAAAAGGGCAGTCAACTGAAGGCTATTGTATCAAAATCAATGGCCGATGAACTGAAGATTTCTTCAGGCAGTAAAGTGGAATGTGAGCTGAAAAAAGTTTCACTTAATCTCTGGCGGGCAGGTTCAATTATCCTGAAGTCGTCTGCTAAACAAAAAAAGAAATAAGGCTTTATGTAATCCTCTTCTTTGCTGCATCCTTCCTTCATAAAACAATTGTTTATGAACACGAAATGGATGCAACTCTGTCTTTTTTTCTTCCCCTTTACATTATTGGCACAATCAGTTAAACGTGTTCCTGTTGAAACTAAAATGGAACAGGTAACGGTATTTATGAAAGGTGCCCAGGTTAAACGAACCGCTAAACAAATGATCAGTTCCGGGAAACAGGAAATTGTTTTCACAGGTATTTCAACTGATATAGAAAAGCAAAGTGTACAGATAAAAGCTGATGGAAAGCTGACGATCCTTTCCGTGAAAGTGCAAAGGGATTTTTTGAAAGAGCAGGAAGTAAGAGAAGAAATCAAAACATTGCAGAATAAACACCTGCAGCTAAATGAAAAAATAGCGATGACAGCAAAAATGCTGGAAGTGTTTAAGCAGGAAGAAACGATGATCATTAAGAACCAGGATATCGGCGGAGCAACATATGCATTAAAACCTGAAGAGTTGAGACAGTCGCTGGATTTTCAACGGGCAAGATTAACGGAAGTATTGAAGCAGCAGATGGCTTTGCAGAAAGAGATTGCAGAAATGGAAAAAGAAAGGAATAAACTTTCCAATCAGCTCAGTGAAATGAATAAAAAATTTGATCTCTCCACCAATGAAATCATTATCCTTGCTGATGTAAAAGAAAGTGCAACGGTTCCATTTGAAATTACCTATCTCGTTCAGAAAGCAGGGTGGTATCCAACTTATAATATCCGTGTAAAAGATGTGGTGAGTAACCTGCAACTGGAAATGAATGCAAACGTTTATCAAACAAGCGGAGAGAACTGGAATAATATTAAAATGATTTTGTCAACAGGAAATCCCAATGAAAATAATTCTAAACCATTGATCAGTCCATGGATGCTGTATTATGTAGATGCGCAGATGAGTAATTATATGAAGCAGTGGCAGATCGGCGGAGCAGATCAAATGCTGATGGGAAGAGTAACGGATGACAAAGGTATTCCTGTTGCTGGAGCAAGTGTTGTAATCAAAGGAACATCACAGGGAACCACAACCGATGCGAACGGGTTTTACAAAGTGAAAGCAAGTGGAAATTCGCAGGCATTAACAGTTTCTTCTGTTGGTTTTTATGCTGCAGAATTTGTTGCCGGTACAAGTTTTACCAATGTTTCATTAAAACCAGCCATCACGGCTATGAATGAAGTTGTCGTAGTTGGTTATGGAACTTCAGATGGATATTTAGAAGGAAAAGCTTCAGGAGTACAGGTAAGAGGCGCATCAAGCTTAAAAAAAGAAAAGTCAATTCCTTTACAGGTCGTCACCACTTTTCAACCCATCACCACCCAATACGAAATTGAGGAAGTCACAACGGTGAATAATGATGGAAAGATGAATACTATCAGCATTAATGAAACAAGCATTGCAGCATACTACGAATATTATACCGCACCTAAACTGGATGAGGCTGCTTACCTCACAGCAAAGATCACCAACTGGCAGGATTTGAATTTGATTCCCGGTGAAACGAATTTGTTTTTTGAAGGAACCTATCTCGGTAAATCCTATCTCGATTTATCAACAGGTTCTGATACATTATCACTTTCATTAGGCATTGATAAAGGCATTACAGTTAAACGGACTTTATTAAAAGAATTCAGCAATAAGAAATTTCTTGGAAACAACCGTACCGATTACCGTCAGTTTGAAATTACTGTACGGAATAACAAGAATGTTCCTGTTAATATTATAGTGGAAGATCAGTTCCCTATTTCAACCATGAAAGAAATTGAAGTGGATGATTTGAAATATGATGGAGCCAAACTGAATGAAGATACAAAGGTTGCTACCTGGAGCCAGGCAATCGAGCCAAAACAGGTAAAGAAAATGGAACTGAAATACAGTGTGAAATATCCAAAAGAAAAACGCCTGCAGCTGGAGTAAATCAACGCTGATTTATAAAAAAGAAATAAACTGCCTTAACTGAATGTTGAACTGAAAAACTGAATATCTTCATCTTTTGAAGATAAAACAAACAGGCTATGGAACGTATAATCAGCGGTATTCAACAGGTCGGAATCGGTGTAACAGATGCAGACCAAGCGTTTAAGTGGTACAGTAAAATTTTCGGAACAGATGTAGTAGTGTTTAAAGATGCAGCAAGGGCTGATCTGATGAAACGGTACACAGGAGGTGAAGGACATGAACGTTATGCAATTCTTGCATTGAATATGCAAAGTGGAGGTGGTTTTGAAATTTGGCAGTACACGAGCCGCAAATCACAACCTGCAGCATTTGAGTTACAGATAGGCGATCTCGGCATTTTTGCAGTAAAGATCAAAAGCAAGGATGTTAAAGCAACTTATGAATATTATAAAACACAGGGAGTAAACCTGCTGTCGGAGCCAACAAAGAATCCCGGCGGACTGGAAACGTTCTTTATGAAAGATCCATATGGAAATGTGTTTGAGATAATGGAAGATAATTACTGGTTTGTAAACACAGGCGATTTAACAGGCGCTGTATGTGGTGTTACCATCGGTGTATCATCCATTGAAAAAGCGATTCCTTTTTATGAAAAAGTATTGGGATATGATAAAGAACTTTTTGTAAGCGAAGGAGAATATCCTGAGTTCAAAAATATTCCCGGCGGCACACACAAATTCAAACGGTTATTGCTGGGGCATAAAAGAGAATTAACAGGTGCTTTCTCCCGTTTACTCGGTTCAACATATATTGAACTGATTGAAGTAACAGACAGAACACCAAAGAAAATATTTGAAAACCGTTACTGGGGCGACCAGGGTTTCATTCATGTTTGTTTTGATATCAATGGATATGAAGAACATGAACGAATCTGTAATGAAAGTGGTTTTCCATTTACAGTTGACAGTGCCAACAGTTTTGATATGGGCGAAGCTGCCGGTCATTTTTCTTACAATGAAGACCCTGACGGAACATTGATTGAATATGTAGAAACACACCGTGTTCCTATTCTGAAAAAGATTGGCTGGTACCTGAATCTTAAAAAAAGAAACCCCGCAAAACCTTTGCCCAACTGGATTGTAAAAAGCCTTGGCTTTTCAAGAGTGAAAGAAAAATCTTAAAATTAATTAAGTTGCGGATCAATGGGGTAGTGGATGATTTGCTCATATGGTCCACCCATTGATTTGATAGCATCTTTCCAGATGGCATCTGTTTCTGTATTGAAAATAAGTGTTTGTGTGGCAGATACAGTAAGCCAGCTTTTCACATTCATTTCTTCACTGAGCTGACCGCTGCTCCATCCACTATAACCGAGGTAAAAACGGATTTTCGTTAAATCAAGAGTTCCGTTTTTCAGCCCGCTTACTACCGATTCAAAATTACCGCCCCAATAAATTCCATTGGTAATTTCCTGTCCACCGGGAATTTCATCAGGCAACTGATGCAGAAAATGAAGTGTATCCATTTGAACAGGGCCGCCATAATATACCGGCACCACATAGCCCTCAAGTTCTGTTATGAGTTCATCAAGTGTGTGGTCAAATGTGCGGTTGAGTACCAGTCCAAAGCTTCCCTCTTCTTTATGTTCACATAGTAACACAACAGTGCGTTTGAAATTGGGGTCTTTCAAAAAAGGATCTGATATCAGTAATATGCCGGTGGCTGGCTCAATCATAGAATTAATTTACAAACTAAATTTCAGATAATTATTCTAAGTTTTCAGTAATTGCAGTTGTCAAAATCAAGTTAAAAGGGTACAACTGTTGATTTTAGCATATTTCCTTTTACTTTCACGGGTATTTTTGCAGTTATGAAGAAAACGTTCCCCATAATCATTGCGCTCATTACGTTATCCCTGCTTGGTATTATTTATATCCAGGTATCGTGGATTCGTACGCTTGCATTGTTCAGGGAAGAACAGCTGGAAGAAAATATTTCAGCTATCAGTCAGCAGGTGGGAGAAGAACTGGTAGCGCAGCGAAGTGTAACGTTTAATAACCCCGGTCAAATGCCCGGTTTAAAATTTCCGGGTGAAGCCTATGATATTTATAAACAGTTTTCTGTTACCAACCGTTTTACTATTTATGAGATAAAAGAAAAATTGCAGAAAGCTTTTTTAGCACAGAATATGAAGGACACAAAGTTTGAATTTGCAGTTGCAAGTGATAATGTGTTCGGTCATTATGAAATGAAATCGCCGAAGTTTTATGAAATGGCAATGGATAGTGTTCATAATAAACGTGTTTATTATCCGTTGATTCCTGCAGGTGGAAGTGTGCTGGAAAGTTTAGCACCTGAAGAAGCACTTGTGATTGTTGTGCCCAATTATAAATCATATATATTTCAATCACTGGGGTGGATGATTGCCGGTGCTATTCTGTTTACTGTGATTATTATTACTGCATTTTTCTTACCATCAGAACATTGCTGCGTCAAAAGAAATTGGGTGATATGAAGAATGATTTCATCAATAATATGACGCATGAATTAAAACTCCGCTTGCTACCATTTCACTGGCCGTTGATGCATTGAAGAATGAAAAAGTTTTAAGCAATCCTGAGAAGCATAATTATTTCACCGGCATGATCAAAGATGAAAACAAGCGGATGAACAAGCATGTGGAATCTATTCTGCAGGCAGCACAAATGGACAGACAGGAAGTGCAGTTGAACAAACGGGATACACATGTGCATGAGATTATCAAAAACGTTTTGAATAATCTGCAACTGCAGATTGAAGAGAAACATGGTAAGGTGGAAGTACAACTCAATGCAGCAAGCGATTTAATGGAAGCGGATGAAGTGCATCTCACCAACTTGATCAATAACTTAGTTGATAATGCACTGAAGTATTCGAAAGATGATTCTTTTCAACTGAAAATTTCTACAAAAACTATTGGTAAGAGTATTCGTATCCAGGTTGAAGATCATGGAATAGGAATGAATAAAGAAACACTTGCCCGTGTATTTGAAAAATTCTATCGGGCACATACAGGAAATGTACATAATGTAAAAGGCTTCGGACTTGGATTGAGTTATGTAAAAACAATGGTAGAAGCCCATGAAGGAAAAGTAAAAGCTGACAGTGTAGTTGGCAAGGGCAGTACGTTTACCATTGACTTCCCACTCAAAAAATAGTTCAATCGTTTTTCTTCTTTGATTTCATGAAATATCTTACTTCTCTGCAGTGTAAAGCTGTTGGTGAACTAATACAATGAATCATCTTATAACTGCCCGACCTTATTAGCCTGCTTAAAGGTAATGCACATCAAAAGCAGGCTTTTCCACAGCCAATTCACTGTAATCCACATCACATTGTACTAAAAGCACCCGTAAACGGGCTGTATCCCTTTGCTGTTATGGCTCAGCGCTTTGTGGAAAAAATAAAGTAACCCCATTTTGGTCTCAAAGTGGGAATTTGTGTTATTTTGTGTAGAATTGTGTAGATATATTTCAAAATCAAGTATAAATGATTGGTTTTCTTGGTGAATATGAGGTTACGTTGGATGCAAAAGGTCGCTTCTTGCTACCGGCTGGCTTTAAAAAGCAGATGCCGGAAGACTGGAGCAACCAGTTTGTAATCAGCCGGGGCATTGAGCCATGCCTCACTTTATATCCTATGAAAACCTGGGAACCCATTTTTACACAAATAAGTCAGTTAAATGATTTTGATCCGAAGGTACGCAACTTCCAACGCCTTTTTTTGAACGGGGCAACCAACGTTGATATGGATACCGCCGGCAGGTTACTGATTCCTCAGAACCTGAAAGACATTGCCGAGATCGATAAAGACATTGTGTTGTTTGCCAAAGTAAAGGTGATTGAGATATGGGATAAACGTAAGTATAAACAGCTCTTTGAAACCCTTTCAGCCAATGATTTCAGCAGCCTCGCCAACGAGGTAATGGTGAAGCCGCCAACGGTGTAAGAAAGATGGTGAAGAAAACGAACATACAATCTGCTGACGATGAGTTAACCAATCAGCAACAGGATGCTTATCATATTCCTGTAATGCTGATGGAAGCAATTGATGCTTTAAACATTCAGCCAAACGGTGTGTATGTTGACTGCACTTTTGGAGGAGGAGGACACAGCAGAGAAATATTGAAACGATTGAATGAAGATGGACGTTTGGTTGCATTTGATCAGGATCCTGATGCAAAAAGGAATTTGCCTGATGATGAACGTGTGGTTTTTGTTCCGCATAATTTCAAGCACATCAGCCGTTTTTTAAAGCTGAACCGTTTCGACAAAGTGGATGGTGTGTTAGCTGATCTTGGAGTATCCAGTCATCAGTTTGATGAAGCAGCAAGAGGTTTTTCAACAAGATTTGACGGACCACTTGATATGCGGATGGATCCATCGCAGTCAGTAACGGCATCATTTATTCTTCAAACCTATTCGCAACAGCAGCTGCATAAACTGTTTGAGCAATATGGTGAAGTAACAAATTCAAAAACACTGGCCGCTGTAATTGTTCAGCAACGCAGCAGCAATTCGTATCAAACCATTGAACAGCTAAAGCAGGCACTGCAATCTGTGGTGAAAGGGAATCCCAATAAATATTTTGCGCAGGTGTTCCAGGCGTTACGGATTGAAGTAAATGAAGAGCTGAATGTGTTGAAAGAACTGCTGGAACAATTACCCGGTATCCTGAAACCCAAAGCCCGTGTAGCAATCATTTCCTTTCATTCGCTGGAAGACAGATTGGTTAAAAACTTTTTTAAAAAAGGAAGTTTTGAAGAGGAAGTGTATAACCCTTTTGAAAGGGAAGAGAAGGAAAAAGTTTTCAGCATCATCAGTAAAAAACCAATTGAAGCATCACCTGAAGAACAGAAGCGAAACCCAAGATCAAGAAGTGCAAGGCTGAGAGTAGCCGAAAAATTGTAAACCCATTGTAAACTAACTGACTTATCCGAAAAAAAACTGAAATAAAGAACTTACAAACAAACCAATGGCAGGCAAAGAACCGAAGATTGATTTTAAAAAGTGGTTCAATCACCAGTGGATCGTTAAAAACGTTCCATACTTCCTGTTTCTCTCTGTGATGGCGATCATCTACATCGCCAACGGGCATTATGCCGACAATACGATCCGCAACATTAATAAAACTACCAGGCTTTTAAAAGAACAGGAGTATGAATTTAAAACACTGAACGGAAAACTCATGTTTCAAAACCGGTTGAGCGAAGTGGCAAAATCAGTTGAGCCAATCGGGTTAAAAGAAAATATTCAGCAACCGGTTAAAATAACAGACAGGACACAACAGAAGAAGAATTAATGGAAGTTAAAAACGACATATTGTGGCGGGTGAATCTTGGCTTCCTGGGGTTGGCACTTTTTGGTATGTTCATTCTGGGCAAAGCGTTTTATACGCAGCGCTTTGAAGGAAGCTACTGGAAAAATATGAGCGACAGTATGCACACCAAAATTCTTGACCTGGATGCTGAACGTGGTACTATTTACAGTGAAGATGGGAGTATGCTCAGTACCTCATTACCACAGTTTGATATTTTCATTGATTTTGGTGCAGAAGGTTTGCGTCAGAAAAAAGGTGAACGTTTTTTTGACAATATTGATTCGTTAGCTATTTCATTAGCTGGTTTATTTAAAGATAAAAAAGCTGAGACCTATAAGAAAGAACTGAAACTGGCATATAAAAATAAAGAGCGCTACTATCCGCTGCATAAAAAAGTATCTTTTGAAGAATACAAGGAGTTGCGTGAATTTCCATTGGTACGTTTAGGAAAAAATAAAAGCGGCTTTATTGCTGAAGTAAAAACAAAACGATTGAATCCGTTTGGTGAATTGGGTTTCAGAACAATTGGTTTGTACAGGGAAAACTCAAAACTGGTTGGCCTCGAACGTTCATTCGACAGTGTGTTACGAGGTACTACCGGTAAACGCTTGGTTCGTTTTGTAGCAGGCGGTGTAATGATGCCGGTTGAAGGTTATGAGGTAGAGCCCGAAAACGGAAATGATGTGTACACAACTATTGATGTAAACATTCAGGATATAACTGAACGTGCATTAATGCGTACAGTTGCAACCAATGAAGCATTGGAAGGAACCTGTATTGTAATGGAAGTAGCCACTGGAAAAATCAAAGCCATTGCTAATCTTGGACGCACGCCCGATGGAACTTATTTTGAAACAGATAATTATGCATTGCGTACTTCAGAACCGGGTTCAACTGTTAAACTGGTAACATTGCTGGCTGCACTGGAAGACAAGCACGTAACGATTAATGATAATATTGTTATTAATGGTGGACGCTGGAATTTAAATGGGCGTACAATTGTTGATGATCATCATGGTCCTGAAGTAACAACCATCAAACATGCGTTTACACAAAGCTCTAACGTTGCAATGAGCAAACTGGCTTACCAGTATTACACCAGTGATCCGAAAAAATATTATAAGCATTTCACCAATCTTCATCTCACCACCAAAACAGGGATTGAGTTGAATGAAGAGTTCAAGCCATCCATCAAAAACCCAAACAAAGCAAAGTACTGGCATCCGCAAACTTTGGCATCATGGGGTTTTGGTTATGAACTGATGTTGTCGCCATTGCAATTGCTGATGGTGTACAATGCAGTTGCTAATAATGGAAAAATGATGAAGCCTTACCTGCTCAATGAAATCAAGAGTTACGGAACAGTTATTAAAACAAATGAGCCTGTTGTATTGAATGAAGCAATTGCAAGTGAGTCAACCATCAAACAATTGCAGGAATGTTTGGCCGCAGTTTGTACAGAAGGTACCGGAAAAAAACAGTTTGAAACAGCTGTGTATAAAGCAGCGGGTAAAACAGGAACAGCAAAAGTTAATGATGGTAAATATAAATACAGTGATGGTGTATATCAATCGGCTTTTGGAGGATACTTCCCGGCAGAAGCTTTAAAGTATTCCATCATCGTTGTAATAAAGAATAAACCACACGCAGCTAACTACTATGGAGGATCTGTGGCAGCACCCGTATTCAGAGAAATTGCTGACCATCTTTATAAATACAGCCAGGAACAGCAGCAACCTTATCAACTGCAGCCACTTGTTGATTCTATGCTGTACACATTCGCAGGAATGAAAAAAGAAATACAGTCTATCTCTGCGCAATTTGGTTTCAGTTATACGGATCAATTGGTAGGTAACTGGCGCATTTCTTTTCTGAAAAATAAAACAATGCAGTCGCAGGTGTTCAATACTGCAGGTGCAGTGATGCCCGATGTAAAAGGAATGGGATTGAAAGATGCATTATATGTTTTAGAAACTGCAGGAATGAAAGTGCAGGTGAATGGAAAAGGAAGAATTAATAACCAGTCTGTAGCTGCGGGTTTGCCTGTTGCAAAAGGACAACAAATCATATTGTCGTTGAACTGATGGCTTTGTTAAAAGACATATTATATAAAGTGCATATCCGCAGCGTTCACGGATCAACCGGCATTGATATCAATGACCTGCAGATTGATTCACGCAACGTAAAGCCGGGCAGTTGTTTTATTGCCATCAAAGGTGTTGCAGCTGATGGACATGAATTTATCAGCAAAGCCATAGAGTTGGGTGCGTCAGCAATTGTATGTGAACACCTGCCTGAACAATTGAATGATGATGTTGCATTCATCCAGGTTGCAAACAGTGCAGAAGCAGCAGGTTTTATGGCCAACCAGTTCTTTGGAAATGTAAGTGTGCAGATGAGAGTGGTTGGTGTAACGGGTACAAATGGTAAAACAACCATTGCTACATTGTTATTTAAGTTATTCAGTGCATTGGGTTACAGGTGTGGATTGGTTTCAACAGTTGATTATCATATTGCAGATAAAGTAGTTCCGTCAACACATACAACTCCTGATGTAATCAGTTTGAATAGTTTGCTGAAGCAGATGTATGATGCAGGTTGCACCTATGTATTTATGGAATGCAGCAGTCATGCTATTCATCAGCACCGCATTACAGGTATTCACTTTGTTGGTGGATTGTTCAGCAACATCACACATGATCACCTGGATTATCACAACACATTTGATGAATACATCCGTGTAAAGAAAAGTTTTTTTGATGGGCTTGGCTCTGATGCATTTGCCATCAGCAATAAAGATGATAAGCGTGGTGAAGTAATGCTGCAGAATACAAAGGCAAAGAAGCAGTATTACAGTATTAAAAATTTGGCAGAGTTTAAAGGAAAGATCCTGGAAAATGGTTTAACAGGTTTGCAGATGATGGTGAATAATGAAGAAGTGCATTTCAGGTTGATTGGTGAATTCAATGCATATAATCTGTTAGCAGTATTTGGCGCAGCTGTTTCATTAGGTGAAGACAAACAGAAAGTGTTACAGGTGTTGAGTGGATTAACCGGAGCTGAAGGAAGATTTGATTATATCATTTCGCCAAAAGAATTAATACTTGGTATTGTTGATTATGCACATACACCCGACGCACTGGAAAATGTGTTGTCAACAATTAAAAAATTAAGGCGTGGACATGAGCAGATCATTACGGTGGTTGGTTGTGGCGGCGACAGGGATAAAACGAAACGACCCATCATGGGAGAAGTGGCATGCGAGCTTAGCGATAAAGTGATTTTTACCAGCGATAATCCACGTACAGAAGATCCATTAGAGATTTTGGGTGATATGGAATATGGATTGAGTTCTGCATCGAGAAGAAAATTTATTTCAATCGCCGACAGAAAGGAAGCAATTAAAACAGCCGTGAGTTTGGCAGGACATGAAGATATTATTCTCATTGCCGGAAAAGGACATGAGAAGTACCAGGATATAAAAGGAGTGAAGTATGAGTTTGATGATAAAAAAGTATTGCAGGAAATATTTGAATTATTAGAGAAGTAACAATTGAATAACTGAACGCATGCTAAAGAATTTATTTGACTGGTTAAACAGCAACGGGATCAAATTTCCCGGCGATAACCTGTTTCAGTTTATCACCAGCAGGGTTATGCTGGCAGTATTGCTGTCGCTGCTTATTTCAACTGTATTTGGAAAGAAGCTGATTAATTATTTGCGGAAGAAACAGGTTGGTGAAACCGTAAGGGATCTTGGCTTGGCCGGTGAGCAGCAAAAGAAAGGAACACCAACAATGGGCGGATTGATCATCATTGTTGCAATTATTGTTCCTACAGTGCTGCTGGCTGATGTTAGCAAAGTATACATTTTATTAATGCTGTTTGCTACTGTTTGGATGGGTTTAATTGGATTTATTGATGACTATTTAAAGATCCGTTCGAAGCGTATGGCCCAGCAGCAGGGGCTCAATTATAAGAAAGGCGATAAAGATGGATTGGCAGGATGGTTTAAAATATTAGGACAGGTAGTATTGGGCGTTGCAGTTGCAACAACACTCATGTTCAATGACTCGGTAAGTGCATACAGAGAATTTACCGGAACAAATCTGCCTGCAAATGCTGAGGTTAAAAAACCAAAGCTCAATGGAAAGGAAAAGATTTTTATTAAAGCCGATGAACCGGTAACGACGATACCATTTGTTAAGAGTCATGAATTTAATTATGCAAAACTGTTACCAAAAGCTATACGTGGTATTACATGGTTGTTGTATGTGCTGATTGTAGTATTTATTGTAACAGCTGTTTCAAATGGCGCAAACATTACCGATGGCATTGATGGATTGGCAACAGGAGTATCTGCATTAATAGGAATTGGTTTGGGCATTTTTGCTTATGCAAGCGGTGATATACGTTTTGCTGATTATCTCAACATCCTGTATATACCCGGCATTGGTGAGCTGTCCATTTTTATAGCTGCATTAGTAGGAGCATGTGTAGGATTTCTCTGGTACAACTCATACCCTGCACAGGTGTTCATGGGTGATACAGGAAGTTTAATGCTGGGAGGAGTAATTGCATCATTAGCGTTTTTAGTAAGAAAAGAATTATTGATACCGATATTCTGCGGTGTGTTTTTAGTAGAAGTGTTGAGTGTTACGTTGCAGGTGAGCTACTTCAAATACACCAAAAAGAAATATGGTGAAGGCAGAAGGATCTTTTTAATGAGCCCTTTGCATCATCATTATCAAAAACTGGGATTTCATGAGAGTAAGATTGTAACACGATTCTGGATCATTACGATTCTCTGCGTTGTGTTTGCCATCGTTACACTCAAGATCAGGTAAAAGAGTTTAATGAAAAACCATCGTGGTTTTTTAGGCCAAATCCAATGAAAGATTAAAAATCCAAACCATGAAAACCGGGATAGAGTACTAGCCCATACTTATGAAGAATCTCTTTTTATTTTTTTAACAGAGAATAGAAAGATGGTTCACAAAACCAAAACAAGAAAATGTTACCGGTTCCAGTTACCGGCAACAAGTAACAGGAAACTGGAAACGAAAATGATTATGGCACACAAATGTTACATACTTGGAGCTGGAGAAAGCGGAGCAGGCGCCGCTATTCTTGCTAAACAGCAGGGGTATGAAGTATTTGTAAGTGATGCCGGTCCAATCAAGAACCTGTACAAAGATGAACTGAATGAATTTGGAATTCAGTTTGAAGAAAGCATGCACACAGAAGAAAAATTACTGAGTGCCGATGAAATTGTAAAGAGCCCGGGTATTCCTGAAAAGAGCGACATGATGAAGAAGATCCGCAGCAAAGGGATTCCGGTGATCAGTGAAATTGAACTGGCCTGGCGTTTTAAAGGCGAAAGTAAAATCGTTGGTATTACAGGCAGTAATGGTAAAACAACCACCACTGCTTTAACCTATCACATTTGCCGTCATGCCGGATTGAATTGTGCAATGGTTGGTAATATCGGAATCAGCATTGCCAAACAGGTGGCACTTGATCCCAAAGAAATTTATGTGGCTGAGATCAGCAGTTTTCAGCTGGATGATATTAAAGACTTCAGGGCAGAAATAGCGTTGATGACAAATATTACAGAAGATCATTTAGACAGGTACGAATACAAATTTGAAAACTATATCAACGCAAAATTTAAGATCATCCAAAATCAAACGAAAGACGATTATTTCATTTACTGTGCCGATGACCCGGTAACAGCAAAGTATCTCAGTAAACTTACTATCCATTCAAACCCATTACCATTCACCATGAAACAGGAACCACAAAAAGGCGCTTTCATTAAAGACGGCACTATGACGATTGCAGTTAACGACGACAAGGTTACAATGAGCGTAGACGATTTTAAGATCAAGGGAAAACACAACCAGTACAACACCATGGCAGCAGGTATTGCAGCGGCTACTTTAGGTATCCGCAAAGAAAAAATCAGGGAAGCGGTTACCACATTTGAAAGTCTGGAACACAGAATGGAAATGGTGGCAATGGTAAAAGGAGTTGAGTATATCAATGACAGTAAGGCAACCAACATCAATTCAACCTGGTATGCACTGGAAAGTATGACAAGACCAACCATCCTCATTCTTGGCGGTGTAGATAAAGGAAATGATTATGAAGTGTTGAAAGAACTGGTGAATGAAAAAGTAAAAGCCATTGTTTGTCTTGGTTTGGATAACAGAAAGATTCATGAAGCATTTGGCGGTTCAGTTGCATTGCTGGTAAATACAACCAGTGCAGAAGACGCAGTAAAAGCAGCTTATCATTTTGCAGAAAAAGGCGATGCAGTTTTATTAAGCCCGGCCTGTGCAAGTTTTCATTTATTTAAAAATTATGAAGACAGGGGGATTCAGTTTAAGCAGGCAGTAAGAGATTTATAATATACATGAGTACGCTCAACGAAATATCATCCAAATTTTCACCCTTCGGTTTAAGAGAAAGAACCAAGGGCGATAAAGTAATCTGGGCCATTGTGATTGTATTATCACTGGTGAGTTTGCTGGTGGTATACAGCGCAACCAATTCACTGGCGTATAAATTATATAAGGGCAACACTTATGTGTACCTGTTTAAACAAATTGCTTTTATTACTCTTGGAATACTGATTGTTTATTTCGCACACCGTGTTAACTACACCATCTATTCAAGAGTGGCGAAAGTGATTTTTTATATTTCAATTGTGCTCCTGATATATACATTGTTCTTTGGTGCAAGAATCAATGATGGCAGCAGGTGGATCAAATTGCCGATTATTAATCTTACAGTGCAAACATCTGATATTGCCAAGCTGGCCCTGTTCATGTATTTATCAAGGTTGCTTTCCAAGAAGCAGGATGTCATTAAGGATTTCAAAAAAGGATTTATTCCGTTAATGATACCAATTGTAATCATTTGTGCGCTGATTGCTCCGGCCAATCTTTCCACTGCATTACTTACAGGTGCAACCAGTATGCTGTTATTATTTATCGGCCGTGTAAAAATGAAACACATTTTATTGGTAATTGGAGTGGCGATGATTCCTGTGTTGTTTTTAATCATTATCGCTTCAAGTTATTACGATAAGGAAGAAGGCAAAACCAAAGAGTTGCCGGCATTGCTTTCCGCAGGCCGTATTCCAACATGGATCAAACGTGTACAGGATTTCCGTTATGCAAAAAATGATGAATCGCCTTACCAGGTTCAGCAGGCAAAAATTGCAGTAGCAAAAGGCGGCCTGTTTGGTTTAGGTCCGGGTAACAGCGAGCAGCGTAATTTTTTACCGCATCCTTATTCCGATTTTATTTATGCCATCATCATTGAAGAGTATGGGTTGATTGGTGCGGCATTTATTGTGTTTATCTATATGGTGTTCCTTTTTCGAAGTATCAAGCTGTTCAGGAAATGCCCTTATGCATTTGGGGCATTCCTGGCATTGGCACTGAGTTTTACATTGGTGATACAGGCCATGACAAATATGGCGGTGAATGTGGGATTGTTTCCCGTAACAGGTGTTACACTTCCGCTGGTAAGTATGGGTGGCAGCAGTTTTCTGTTTACCTGTTTATCTATCGGAATTATTCTAAGTGTTGCAAGAAATGTGGAGGAAGCAGAAGGAGTAAGCCCCCAGCCCCTGAAGGGGGGTGAGGCAACAGCATGATGAATTTGTAACATCATGTTGTTTAAAGTTCTTTTTAATAATTGTGTTACCAGCTGTTGCAATACTATGTTACTTCAGTTGCGTCGCACACTTAATCGTTCTTAATATGGTTAAGTATGTAAGAACTGTAAATGAAAAGTTGAAATTAAAGGATGAATAACGGAGAGTTAGGAAATAGTGATACTGCTGCCGGTTCCCCCTTAAGGGGGCGGAGGGGGCTTCGTATCATTATGGCAGGTGGAGGAACAGGCGGACATATTTTTCCGGCCATTGCCATTGCAAATGCCATAAAGAAGATAAAGCCAGATGCAGAGATTTTGTTTGTGGGCGCAAAGGGAAAAATGGAAATGGAAAAAGTGCCGCAGGCAGGTTACGAAATAAAAGGGCTGGATATCGCAGGTTTTAACAGAAGTTCTTTGATAAAAAACATTGGTTTGCCGTTTAAGCTGGTAAAGAGTTTTATACAGGTGCGGACAATCATCAATCAGTTTAAACCAGATGCGGTAATTGGAGTAGGTGGTTATTCCAGTTTTCCCGTACTGCGTTTTGCCCAGGGTAAAGGCATTCCAACCTTTATTCATGAAAGTAATTCGTTTGCAGGAAAATCAAATATCCTGCTGGGGAAGAAAGCAAGGAAAGTGTTTGTGTCAGGTGATGGAATGGAGAAATTTTTTCCCGCTGCGAAATTGATGATTACAGGTAATCCTGTCCGGGCTTCTATTTCACAATCAACGGTGGCAAGAGGAGAAGCATTGAAGTTTTTTTCACTTGACCCGGCAAAGAAAACAGTAATGGTGGTGGGAGGAAGTCTTGGTGCAAAAAGTATTAACGAAGCTATTGATGCAGGAATTGATGAGTTTGAAAAAAACAACCTGCAGCTCATTTGGCAAACAGGAAAACCGTATGCAGCAAAAGCAAAAGCAAGAGCTGAAGGAAAATACAATGTGTGGGTGAATGAGTTTATTACGCAGATGGAACATGCTTACTCAGCAGCTGATGTGGTGATTTCAAGAGCTGGAGCGATGGCGATTACTGAAATCTGTTTAGTTGCAAAGCCGGCGGTATTTGTTCCGTTTCCTTTTGCAGCAGAAGATCATCAAACAGCAAATGCGCAGCACCTCGTTGCAAAACAGGCAGGGGTGATGGTAAAGGACAGTGAGGCAAAAGATAAACTGGTGAATACCATTCTTACGTTGGCAAAAGATGATGCAAAGCAGGCCGAATTGAAACAGAATATCGCAAAGCTTGGTGTAAGTGATGCTGATAGAATTATTGCAGAAGAGATTTTAAAAAATATAGTTCACTCCGTCTGACGCCCTCGTCGGACGGGATAACAAGAAGAAAAGTAAAAAAAAATAAGAATCGGTCGGACGAGGGCGTCCGACCTCGTAACAAGAATGATTCAGTTGAACGATATAAAGTCTGTGTATTTCATTGGAGTGGGTGGAATTGGCATGAGCGCACTGGCAAGGTTCTTTAATGAAAGAGGAGTGAAGGTTAGCGGTTATGATAAAACAGTTACGCCATTGACCACGATGCTGGAAGAAGAAGGAATTGAAGTTCATTATAAAGAAGATGTTGAACAGATTCCGAAGGATGTGCAACTGGTGGTATATACACCGGCCATTCCAACGGAACAGAAAGAGTACCAGTATTATCTGCAGAATGGGTACAGTGTAGTAAAGAGAAGTGATGTGCTGCAGATCATAACGCAGAGTTCTTTGAATATATGTGTGGCAGGTACATGGTAAAACAACCATCAGTACCATGACGGGGCATTTGTTGCGCCACAGTGGTTTTGGATGCAATGCATTTCTCGGAGGTATAGCGGTGAATTATAACCGCAACTTCTGGTCGCAGACCCCGTCTTCAGCGGGAGCAGTGAAAACAATGTGTGCGTAGTGGAAGCAGATGAGTATGACCGTTCCTTTCACAAACTGAGCCCGGATATAGCAGTGATCACAGCAATGGATGCAGATCATTTAGATATCTACGGAACAGCAGAAAATATGGAAGAAGCGTTCATTGAGTTTACACGTAAGATAAAACCAGGTGGATGGCTCATCAGCAAACATGGAATGAAGCGGACGAATGATCTTGTTGCAGGGAATCATATCACTTATCATTTAAGCAATGAGCAGGCAACTGTACATGCGGTGAATCTGAAAGTGAACAATGGAGGTTATTTGTTTGATGCTGTGATGGGTGATCCGATAGATATCGGATGGCAGCTAAAGAATGTGCAATTAAATATTGGTGGCTTGCACAATGTGGAGAATGTACTTGCAGCGATAGCTGTTGCACATATACTGAAGATAGAAGATGATAAAATAAAAAAGGCCGTTGCTGACTTTAAAGGAGTTAAAAGAAGATTTGAGTATGTGATTGCTCCGGGTGATGCTGATGTAACATTTGTTGATGATTACGCACATCACCCGGAAGAATTGAGAGCATTGATTAGTGGTGCAAGAAGTTTATTTGCCGGGAAGAAACTGGTGTTGGTTTTTCAGCCGCATCTCTTTACACGTACAAGAGATTTGGCGGATGGATTTGCTGAAAGCCTGGATATGGCAGATGAAGTAATTCTTCTTCCCATTTACCCGGCAAGAGAACTGCCAATTGAAGGTGTAAGCAGTGAATTGATTTTAAATAAAATGAAGTTGAAGAAGAAAAGGGTACTAACGAAAGAAGAGTTATTAAATGATGTGAATAAGATTGTTGATGAAGCATCCGGAAACGGCGTGGTTTTTATTACAGCAGGTGCAGGCGATATTGATGCAATGCTGCAGGAATTAAAAAAGAAGATTGAACAGAAATAAATGAGCAATAGAAAAATTTCATGGAAGAAGTTATTGCTGACCATCATCTGGATGGCAGTGGGAGCAGGCACAATTGTGGTGCTGGTTGCTGCTGCGCAAAACCAGAAAGGGAAACATTGTAAAGATGTAATTGTAACAATAAAAGGAATAGATGGCACGGAGTATGTTAGTAAGAAGCAAATTCTGAAAACCATTTCCGGCGGCAGACCTGATTTAATGAAAGGACAGCTTATCAGAACATTTGATTTGCAGCAACTGGAACAATTACTTGAAACAAATCTCTGGATCAGGAATGCAGAACTGTTTTTTGATAACAATGACGTGCTGCATGTTGATATAACAGAACGTGAACCGGTGGCAAGAGTATTCAGGGTAAATGGTGAATCATTTTATGTGGATGAACTGGGCGATCAGTTGCCGGTTACTAATGATCAGATTGCAAGAGTGCCTGTATTTACTTCCTTCCCCAATGAAACAACGAAAGAAAGAGAAAAGGACAGTGTGCTGCAGCAACAGGTAAAAGAGATGGGGCATTATATTCTGAAGAATGATTTCTGGATGGCGCAGGTTGACCAGCTGAATATTAATAACTATGAGTTTGAGCTGGTACCAAAGTTGGGCAACCATGTGATTTTGTTTGGTGATGGTAATGGCATTGAGCCAAAGTTTAACCGCCTGCTGCTGTTTTACAATCAGATCATGAATAAAACAGGATGGAATTATTACAGTGCACTGGATGTTCGTTACGATAAACAATTAGTTGCTGTAAGACGAGACAGTGCAAGCCTGTTTAAAAGTTTTGTACTGAAGCCCGATCAGTTTCAGATGAACACAGCTATTGACAGTAATGCCATCAGCAACGATTCAATTGTTACAACAGCGAACACTAATAATAAAGACAGTTCAAAGAGTTTGTTTACCTCCGGAACCCTTAAGAGTACCCAAAAACCAGAGTCCGTTTTACAATCCGCACCTGTGAAATCACAAAAAAACCAAAATCTCAATGCTTTGAAGAACCAATTCCCTACCCCTTCGAAAAAAGCAGATAAACCAGTGCTTACAAAAAAACCTCCATCGCAAACAGATGAAGAAAAAGTGCTGAGTGAAGCGAAGAAACAACCCAAGGCGGTAATGAAAAAGAAAGACGGACAATAAGCAAATGCAGAAAGTAAACTTAAAGAACAGGTAAAAATATCATTCGAATCAGTTAATCAGAACATCAACGGTTTTACACAACTAAAAACAACATACAACAATGACAACGGAATCACCCACCAACGGAACAGCAATCAGTGCACAGGCTGTAAACAACAACCCCATTATTGTGGGTTTGGATATTGGTACCACCAAGATCGCTGCTATTGCCGGAAGAAAAAATGAATTCGGTAAACTGGAAATTCTTGGCTTTGGCCGTGCTAACTCAAGCGGTGTACAACACGGTATGGTGTTGAACATCGATCAAACCATTAAAGCAATTGAACAGGCTTTACAGAATTGTTATGCCAGTAACCCTAACTTAGAAATCAATGAAGTGTATGTTGGGATTGCAGGTCATCACATTAAAAGTCTGCAGACACGTGGCGACATTGTACGTCAGAATAATGAAGAAGAAATTGCACAGCGTGAAATTGATCAGCTTATCAGCGATCAGTTCAAAACATATATTCCTGCAGGCGATCAGATCATTGATGTGATTCCGCAGGAGTTTACTGTTGATAATTTTCAGAATATTCCCAATCCAATTGGGTACAGCGGTGTAAAAGTGGGTGCTAATTTTCATATCATCACCGGTGATAAAAACGCCATCCGCAATATCAACCGCAGCGTAGAGAAAAGCCATTTAAAAGTAAAAGACCTTGTATTGCAGCCATTGGCTTCTGCAGCTGCTGTTATGTGCGAGCATGATCTTGAAGCAGGTGTAGCCATTGTTGATATTGGTGGTGGTACAACTGACCTGGCTGTATTTTATGAAGGTATTTTAAAACATACAGCTGTGATTCCATTCGGTGGTGAAAATATTACCAACGATATTAAAATGGGATTGGGTGTATTACGTACACAGGCTGAGCAAATGAAAGTGCAGTTTGGCAGTGCGTTGGCTGATGAGGCAAAAACAAATGCATTCATCACCATCCCCGGTATTCGTGGTATGCAGCCAAAAGAAATTTCTGTAAAGAATCTTGCACACATCATCCAGGCACGTATGAGTGAGATCATGGATTTTGTTACCTATCATTTAAAGCAGGTTGGTTTAGATAACCGTATGCTCAACGGTGGTATTGTATTAACAGGTGGTGGTTCACAATTGAAACATCTGATTCAGTTAACAGAATATGTAACAGGATTAAATGCAAGAATTGGTTATCCCAATGAGCATTTAGCATCAGGACATATTGATGAACTGGCTAAGCCAATGTACTCAACCTGTATTGGCTTGATATTGAAAGGATACAACGTGTACGAGAATACACAGAATAAACTGAAAGGCATTGAAGTGAAAGAAGAAACCGTTGCTGAAGTAATGAATGTGTATGATGAGCAAACCGATACACATACAGTACGGATTAAAAAACGCAAGAGCCTGAAAGGATTTATGGACAGTATCAAAGACGGATTGATTGACATGTTTAATGAAGAGGAAGACAAGAAATTCTAAATACAAGTCTTGAGCCGATAGTCCTTAGCGGATAGTAAACTGACTAAAGACTAATTACTACCGACTATCGGCTAAAACAAAAACTTACAACCTAACAAACCCGGAAATTTATGATACATTTTGATCTGCCAAAAGAAAAGTCATCCATCATCAAAGTAATTGGTGTTGGTGGCGGCGGAAGCAATGCTGTGAATCACATGCATTCACAGATTATAGAAGGAGTAAACTTTATTATCTGCAATACAGATGCGCAGGCTATTGCACAGAGTTTGGTGCCAAACAAAGTACAGCTGGGCCCGCACTTAACGCAGGGATTGGGCGCTGGCGCTAATCCTGAAATTGGCCGCCAGGCAACAGAAGAAAGCCTTGAAGAAATCAAGCGCATACTTGAAGTGAATACCAAGATGGCGTTCATTACTGCAGGTATGGGTGGCGGTACAGGAACAGGTGGAGCACCAATCATTGCAAAAATCTGTAAAGATCTCGGTATTCTTACCGTTGGTATAGTAACAACTCCGTTTGGTTATGAAGGAAAGAAAAGAATCCTGCAGGCAGAGGAAGGAATTAATAAACTGAAAGACTATGTTGACACATTACTTGTGATCAGCAATGATAAACTGCGTCACCAGTTTGGTAATTTGAAAATGAAGGAAGCATTTGCCAAAGCAGATAATGTACTGGCAGCTGCAGCAAAATGTATTACGGATGTAATCAACAGCACCGGGCAGATCAATGTGGATTTTGCGGATGTATGTACTGTAATGAAAAATGGTGGTGTGGCCATACTTGGTAATGCAAGTGCAAATGGAGAAAACCGTGCACAGCGTGCTATTGAAGAAGCATTGAATTCACCTTTGCTGAATGATAATGATATAAGCGGCGCAAAATGGATTCTTATCAACATCAACAGTGCAGAAGGTGATCATGAATTTACCATGGATGAAGTGGAGATTATTCAAAACCATTTACTGAGCCAGGCTGGAGAAAATACAGATGTGATTCTTGGTTTGGGATATGATGCTACATTGGGCGATCAGATCGGTATTACATTGATTGCAACAGGGTTTGAGCAAAAGAATCCATTCGATAAAAAACCTGCTGTGGTGGAAGAAGTAAAACCAAAGCCTGAAAAAATTGTATTAACATTAGGAGAACCTGAAAAGAAAGAATACAAACAACCTGTGTTATTTGAAGAAGCAAAAGATCTCTTTGCTCCAACAATTGTAGAAGAAACAACCCCTGTTGTGCAAATGTCAACTGCACCGGTTGTAGAAACAACAAAAATTGAATTTGTACTGGAGCCTGTTTCTGTTCCTGCAATGATGCATCCGAAAGTTGAAGAAATGAAAGAAGAGTTTTCTCCAATGGCTGCTGCAAAGGAAGAACCCGTGATGCAGAAATCAATGAATCCTGTTGAACATACAAGAGAAGTAAAACCTGCTGGCGGTTTTTTACAGAAGCCGGCAGTTATTTACGCAGAACCAAAAGAAGAATCCATTCCGGAAATAAAGTCTGAAGAAAAGCCAGTTGAACTTCCCGCACAGTTACGTATTGTTAAGGACGAGGAAGAATCGTTCAATATGCAGCTGGTGGAAAAGAAGGAACAACAACCGGCGGAGAAAGAGCTTAGGAGCGATCAAAATGTTCATCTTGCTTCTTCGGAAGAGCCTCCGGTAACGGATGAGGCAGAAGAGCAACGGAAGAAAGCAGCAGAACGGTTACAGAAGTTGAGAAACCTCTCGTTTAACATTCATGCAGCTGATCCGAATAATGAGTTTGACAATGTGCCGGCATATCTCCGCCGTAATTTAGAATTGTACAATACGATTTCGTCTGCAGAGAATTTCTACAGCAATTACACTGTGCAGGCCGATGAAAATAACCAGGGTCAGATCAATACCATCAACACCTTTTTAGATGGTAAAAAACCTGACTAGCTCTGTGCTTTAGCACAGAGAAAATTTGTTTTTAGTTGTAAGGTGAATTTTAGAATGTAGAGTTTATTCGTTGTGTAAATCCCCCCGCCTGAGCGGGGGGATTATTTAGCAGGTATCAGCACTTATCGAAAAGAGTTGCGTTATGCATGCATTCTTGAAAAAATAACTCCCGCAATTAACGCCTGAAAAAATCCGTAAAGCACCCATGACCAGATCGTCATCAGGCTTACATCAATAGCACTGTAAGTAATAAGTAAGGAAGGGATAGTGGCAACTAACACATAAATGATTGCCATTTCAATTCCCTGCATAAACGCATTGCCCTTCAGCAATGATTTAAACCTGTTCCAGAACCATGCAAGTGCAAATGCCAGTATAACCGGGTGTACATAATATAAAAAGTTGCGGGATTCGTCATTTACAAATGCCGGATTGTAATACTCTTCTGCTACTTTTGGAAGCAGGATGGGCATTACAAGCAAAGCAACATAAGCAAACAGTAGTAAAGCGGCACTGGCAACAAGGCCTGAAGTGATAATTTTTTTCATTAATTGATTTTTAAAGAGGAAAGATAAAGTGAGTTTCTGTTTGTTGCAAGAGTTCAGGTAATCAGGTTTTATGATCTTAATCAGTATTGGCAGATTCCCTTTTTTACGAAATCAGGCGAATCTGAAAAACCATCCTGAACTGTAGCCCCTCAGCTTTTCCGAAATCAGTCAGGCCGGGCTGTGGGTAATCCTCCTTTAACTGCATAAATTTGAAGGAAAAGTGACTTTCTTCATTTATAAACATGATTTTGATTAGACTATTTAGATAGATGCCTGTCTAACTTTGCCCAATTCAAGCATTACTTATGACGAAGACAATTTTTATAGCCACAACGGAACCTTATAGCGGAAAGTCAATTATTGCACTTGGTATTGTAAACATGTTACTGGCCAAAGCCCGGAAAGTGGGTTATTTTAAGCCAATTATCAACGATGATCCAAAAGGAAAAAGAGATGTTGATATTGAAACTATTGTTCATCATTTCGGTCTTCCTATTGCATATGACGATACTTATGCATTTACCCGCCAGCAGGCAATGCGGCAAATGGAAGGGGAAAATCGTGGCGATCTGATCAATACAGTTATCCGGAAAGTGAAAAAGCTGGAAGAGACGTATGATTTTACAGTGATTGAAGGAAGTGATTACCTCGGTGAAGGAACGGCTTTTGAATTTGAAACAAATGTTAGCATAGCCAAGAATCTCAATGCACCGGTGGTAATGGTTATCTCAGGCGAAAATAAAACAACGGCCCAGATTGTAAATACTGCACAGACGGTATTGAGGAATTTTAAATCACGTGAAGTACAGGTGCTGGCAGTTGTTGCCAATAAAGTAAAAAAGAGTATGGTGGATGATGTGCAGCTGCTGCTTTCATCACAATTAAATGGCGGAACAATCCTTTCTGTAATACCTGAAGATAAAAACCTGCAGAACCCAACCATGAAAGAAATTCATGAGCAGTTGGGAGGTAAACTTCTTTTTGGTGAAAAACAATTAACCAACCAGGTTGACAACTTTGTTACAGGTGCCATGCACCTGCCGCATTTCCTGAACCATATTGTTGAGAATGTACTGATTGTTACCCCCGGCGACCGTGGCGATATTATTATTGGTGCATTACAGGCAGGTATTTCAGTAAATTATCCAAAGATTGCAGGCATCGTACTTACAGCAGGTATTGAACCGGAAGAACCTGTCATCCGTTTGCTGGATGGGTTGCAAACAGTGTTGCCTATCATATCTGTAAAAGAAGGAACCTTTCAAACAACAGCATTGCTTGGCTCTATTAAATCAAGAATATCCTCCGATAACACCAAAAAAATTCAGTTGGCCATCAGTACATTTGAAAAGTATGTTGATGTAAATAAACTGGATGAAAAAATTATTACGTTTAAACCCGAGGGTATAACGCCGCACATGTTTCAATACCAGCTGGCAAAACGTGCAAAAACCAAGATCAAACACATTGTATTGCCTGAAGGAAATGAAGACCGAATCTTAAAGGCAGCAGCCCGGTTAATAAACCAGGAAATTGTAGAACTTACCCTGTTGGGCGATGCCGGAGAAATTGCAGCATCTATTAAACGTCTTGGTTTAAATCTTGATTTAAAACGTATTCATATTATTGATCCTGTATTATCTGACAAATTTGATGATTATGTTGAAACTCTTTTTGAATTAAGAAAAGGAAAAAACATCACCATGGAGTCAGCCCGGGATCTGATGTCTGATGTATCGTATTACGGAACAATGATGGTGTTCAAAGGACATGCAGATGGAATGGTATCAGGTGCAGTGCACACAACACAGCATACAATTCGCCCGGCATTACAGTTTGTAAAAACAAAGCCCGGCATTTCAACCGTGTCTTCTGTTTTCTTTATGTGTTTGCCCGATCGTGTTTCTGTATTTGGCGATTGTGCGGTGAATCCTGATCCTACAGCAGAACAGTTAGCAGAGATTGCTATTTCATCAGCAGAAAGCAGTTTGAGTTTTGGTATTGAACCAAGAATAGCAATGCTTTCTTATTCTTCCGGAACATCAGGTGAAGGTGTTGATGTTGAAAAAGTAAGACAGGCTACACAAATAGTAAAACAAAAAAGACCTGATCTGAAAGTGGAAGGCCCGATTCAGTATGATGCAGCTGTTGATCCTGTTGTTGGTAAACAAAAAATGCCTGATTCAAAAGTAGCAGGACAGGCAAGTGTATTAATTTTCCCCGATTTGAATACAGGCAACAATACATACAAAGCTGTACAGCGTGAAACAGGTGCGCTGGCTATTGGTCCCATGCTGCAGGGATTGAACAAGCCCATCAACGATCTCAGCCGTGGCTGTACAGTTGATGATGTATTTAATACAGTCATTATTACAGCCATACAGGCACAGGATAAATAAAACAATAACTTACCGGCAGATTTTCATCTGCAAAAAATGATACTGATCGTATGAACATTTTTGTAATTAACACAGGCAGCAGTTCGCTCAAATACCAATTGTTTAAAATGCCGCATGAAAAACCGGTATGCAGTGGTTTGGTTGAGCGTATTGGCATGGATGGTTCTTCCATTACACATAAAACGTACCTGAATGGAGAAGAGAAAGTTGTAAAGGAACAGATTCAACTGGCCGATCATGAAGCAGGTTTGCATGAAGTAGTGAGTTTGCTCACCGATAAAGAAATCGGTGTAATAAAAAGTACTGATGAAATTGATGCAGTTGGTCACCGTGTTGTTCATGGTGGAGAAAGTTTTGCCGCAACAACCATCATCACCAATGAAGTAAAAGAAAAGATCAAAGAATTATTTTCACTTGCGCCATTGCATAACCCCGCCAATTATATCGGCATTCAGGTGGCAGAAAAAATATTTACCAAAGCAAAACAGGTAGCTGTGTTTGATACGGCCTTTCATCAAACAATGCCGGCGAAAGCATACAGGTTTGCTATTCCTCAAAATTTATATACAGAGCAGCATATCAGGGCCTATGGATTTCACGGTACTTCACACAAATATGTAAGCGAGCAGGCAATTGCTTACCTGCATAAGAAGGATGCGAAAGTGATTACCATTCACCTTGGTAACGGAAGCAGTATGACTGCAGTTGATGGCGGACGTTCTGTTGATACAACTATGGGCTTTGGCCCGGTTGGTGGTTTGATCATGGGAACAAGATCAGGCGATATTGATGCTGCTGTTATTTTTCATTTAATTGAACAGCTTGGTTACTCAGCAAAAGAAGTAAGTGAACTGCTGAACAAAAAAAGCGGCATGTCAGGATTAACCGGCTACAGTGATATGCGTGATATCCGCAAAGCAATAACAGAAGGTGATCAGCAGGCTGAACTTGCTTCAGAGTTGTATGCATACCGTATTAAGAAATATATCGGAGCGTATGCTGCAGTGCTCAACGGACTCGATGCAATTGTTTTCACAGCGGGAGTGGGAGAGAATGCAGTTGATATCCGCCGCCGTGTATGTAGCGATATGCAGTTCCTCGGTATTTATTTTGATGAAGCAAAAAATGAACTGCGCAGCTCTGAAATAAGAGAGATTAGTACAGCAGATTCGCCGGTAAAAATTTTAGTGATCCCTACCAATGAAGAGCTGGAAATAGTTAAACAGTGCTATGAATTGCTGAATGAAAAAGTAAATTAGCCTTTTAAAAAAGTCCCCCGTTTAAGAATTGGTGACCAGGAAGATCATTGTAGCAAGCTGAATAATAATTGATACAAAAGTGAAGCTTGCCACTTTGTACTTGCTTTTAACAAAGCGGATAACAGATATAATAAACATGGTCAACATCAACAGGAGAGCCGGTATTGTCAGTATCTCCACAATTACACCAAGAAGAACAGGTCTGTAGTGAAGTTTGTCTGCGGTAATAAGAAAAATAAAATAAGCCGCAACTGTCAGGCTTAAAAATAAAATGAGATTATTCTGTTTTGTTATTTTCATTTTCTAAAAAGAATCGTCAGTATCCTTGGAATTTCATTTCTGTTGTCATCATCAAAATATTCATTGATGTCAACAACAGACAATCCGTATTTTTTAGCAGGCAGTAAAAAATCAGAGAGATGATGATTGAAACATTGTATAACCTGTATGCCTGTTCCCGTTTCAAACCTTGCCTTGCTTCCGTTGTATTGTTTAAAGGGATGCAGCTCTCCAATATAAACATAGCCGCCAGTATTCAATGAGGCTGATACTTCTTTGAAGATGTGGTCAAGATTATCAATATGCTCCAGCACTAAACTGAAACTCACAAGATCGTATAATCCATTTCTGAAAGTCCAGTCTTTGGTAATATCTGCCTGTTTAAATTCAACTTTATCTGAGCTCACTTTCTCTTTTGCTTTCGCCAGCATTTCTTCCGATAGATCAACTGCTGTTACATGCTTTGCTTTTTCTGCAAACCAAACCGTATTCTTTCCTGTGCCGCAGCCAATTTCAAAACAACGGTTGAAGTTGATAGTTGCTAAATTGCTGCGCAGGGCAATGGCTTCCAGGTCTCTTGTTTTATTGAGATTGGTATCGTATTGCGATGCCCATGCATTGTAAGCCTGTTGAGTATTCATCCTGCCTGTTTATTATGATATGAAAGTAAGAAAAGCTGTAGAAATCATTTCAGCTCAAACTTATTTTTCTTTCGTCCAGATCCTGTAACCTTTAAAATAAGAGCTGTTCCAAACTTGATATCTCGGGATCATGAACTGATCCAACCTTCTTAAAAAGTCAGGATAGTTTTTTGTTTTGCTCCAGAGATTTTCACTGAGGGCAGTCATGCGTGGAAAAATCATGTAGTCAACTTTTGTTGAGTAGCCCATATACTCTGTCCACACATTTGCCTGTCCACCCACAATTTTATGCCCAAGGTTTGCTTTCTGTAAAGCATCAGGAATTACTTTGTAAGTATAAACAGCTTCTAAAGAATTATACCCTTTAATTGCCAGACTGTCGTTGGGGTCTTTCGATTGAAAATGATCAAAGTAAAAGGGAATACCCGGCGTCATAATAATATTGAATCCTTTTTTGGCTGCTGATAAAGCCTGCTTCTCATCGGCCCAGTTCATGATCAGTGTGGATGTATCCAGATCACCTTCAGCAATTTCATGCCAGCCAATGGCTTTCCTGTTCAATGTTTTTAAATAGGAAGCAATGTATTCAATGAAATAAGTTTGAAGTGCGGTTTCATCTTTCAGGTTGTTCTTCTGCATAAACTGCTGCGTTTTTTTATCCTGCTTCCACCACATCCTGCTGCATTCATCACCTCCAATATGAATATAAGTTGAAGGAAATAATTCAGTGAGTTCTTTAAACACTGATTTCAAAAACTGAAACGTGAAATCAGTTGGTGCCAGTACATTGTTCTGCCGGTTATACATTCCCCATGTAGTTGCCACATTCCACACAGTATCAGGTTTTGTACTCAGTTGCGGATAAGCCGCAATGGCAGCCCTGCTGTGACCGGGAATATCCAGCTCCGGAATAATGGTAATGCCACGCACAGTTGCGTAAGCAACAATTTCTTTTATTTCTGCTTTGGTATAAAAACCACCATAGCGTTTGCCATCATAACGGGCAGGTGCATCTTTAAAATGACCGATCAGTGTGGAATCTCTCCACGATGCAACAGGATTTAATTTTGGATAACTGCTAACTTCAAAACGCCAGCCCTGGTCATCGGTTAAATGCCAGTGAAATGTATTGAACTTATGAAAAGTGAGATAGTCAATATATTTTTTGATATAACTCGCCGGAAAAATATGGCGCACCACATCAAGGTGCATACCACGATAACTGAACTGCGGATAATCTGTAACAGCAACAGCAGGAAAAGTTATGGTTGATTGTTTCTTTAATGGGAATAATTGCAATAATGTTTGAGCTGCATTTACAAAACCACGAATATCTTTTGCAAGAATCAGCACACGTTCACCTCCGCTTTTCAACATATACATTTCTGCTTTGGTAATAGTTGCAGAATCGCAGAGCAATACAATTCCAGCAGGAGGTAATTTTTTTGTAAGTGGTATTTCCTGCAGCAACAGAGTAACACCGCTTTGCTTTTGCAGTTCATCTCGCAGGTATTTTGCCTGTGCTTCAAATGCTTTACTGTAATAGATCGTGGAATTCCCGGTAAGCTGAACAGCAGACGATTGAACTGTTTCAAATTTTACCGGCGCAGGTATAATATTATTGGCTGACTGTGCAAACGAATGAATTGATATAAATAAGACAACAACTACGAGACTGATTTTTTTCATGTGTAATAAGTTACAAACGTTTCAACGTTTTTCTGAATTGCCCTGCAAGATAACGGTCTTTGCTTTTTAAGATCAGCCGAAAAGGATCACCCGTTTATTTTGCTGCTAATGGAATATAGCGGGTGTTGATCAGTTTCAGGTGATGTGCCTGGTGGCCGATGATATTAAATCCCATTCCCGCTACAGAAATTTCAAACTGCCAGTTGATTCCTGTCAGCGATAATGTTTCCTCATCAAAATTATTGAACATCGCAATGGTCGATTTTCGTACAGCTGTCAGCTCTTCAAGAATCTGTTCAATTGTTTTTGTATTTGCTTTTGAATGTCTTGCCAGCAGGTCTTCATCAAAGCCAGGCTGTACAGATTTTTTTCTCCTGGCAAAAAGCAACGTACGGTACGATAAGATGCGTTCAAAATCTGCAATATGCTGCAGGGTTTCATTCACCGTCCATTTTCCTTCTGCATAAGTTTTTGTGCCAATTTTTTTCAGCAACGCAAGATCAAGCTGGGTGATCTGTTGCAGACTTATCTCAAACGCTTCACTTAGTTCAACATCATCAACAAGGTTAATATACTTTTCAAAAAATCCCGGCTTGGGGCTGATCTCTGATCTTTTCATGCTTGGCTGATTGAAGAATGAAATTAATTCATTCAATCAAAACTTCTGCAGCTGAAGTAAAAAAGCCGGTGTTAAAATAACACCGGCCTGTATAAACAAGAGTTTATTAATTCGCTTTCACCACTTCATACCAAACTTCACCATTGTCCTGTACAAAAGGTTTGTACTGGGCACCATCAACCATGTAATAGGTTTCGCCATCAATAGTAACCGTTTCATAACCTGCAGGTAAGCTTTCAACTACTGCACCAACCGGAGGTGATACAACATAGTAGTTACTGTTTCTGTAATCGTAATAGGTGCCGTTGTAATAATAGTAAGGATAGTCACGCACATAGATCCTGCTGTATCCAAAAGGTAACACGTTAATGTAAATACCAATCGGTGGCGCCACTACTCTGAATATATTATTGTACGGACGGTAATATACACCATCATAATACCTGTAACCGTAACCGCCAAAGTTTAAACTGATGTAAGAAGATGGCAGTGTATTATAATACCTGTTTCTTGCAGGCAGGTAAGAATATCTCCAGCTCGGGTTGTAGGCATTATACGCAGGTCTTCTGTAATTATTGCCATTGTATCCACGGTTGCCGTAGCTGTTGTTGTATCTGCGGTCATTGCTTCCACGGTTGTAACCTCCGTTATTATCCGGACGTCTCCTGTTATTATCATAACGGTCGTTTCCATTTCCCGGTCTGCGGTCACTACTGTTATTTATTCCACTGCCTCTGCGGTCGGGACTTGTTCTGTTGGTAGTTGCAGGATTACGGTTCTCCGTTCTGTTACGGTTTACATTATCCCTGTTTGCATAATCACGGTTGGATTGTCCCTGTCCGTAACGGTTGCCTCCATTTTGATTTTGCTGACCACGGCCAACATCGTTCCGGTTTGAATTGTTCTGACGGTTAACATCCTGCCGTTGTCTGTTATCAGCACCCTGTGTTTGCTGACGTGGGCCTTCATCCCTTCTTGAACTTTGTCTTACATTACCTTCACGGTTTCCCCTGTTACCATTTCCCTCGCTTCGGTCCCTGTTGCCCTGTGCCTGTGCATCCATGCTGTATAAGCCGGCCACAAGCAGTGTTAGCATACCGGCTTTCTGTAACTGCCTTTTTAATGTGTCGATATTCGTTTTCATGTTTTTCTTTTTAGTTGTAAAAAATGATTCAATACTTATCAGACGCATAAATGGTGCAAGAATCTTACCGCTTCATACATCTTCACATAAGTATAACAATGTTTTAGAGTTTGCAGGTACAGTTGATGTTAAAGCAGAGAATAAACAGTCAGGTATCTGCCTGCATATTTTGTTTTTTAACAGCTCTTATAATGAGCAGAATAACGGAGAGTAACCATCCGGCAGGGTAAGGAACAATGAGTAAACCCCAGCACCACGATAAAGAGGAGCTGCCGCCAAAACCTCCCAATGCAGAAAAGTAAAACAGGAAACACACGCCTGTTATAATCAGAATAAAACCGGTAAGGAACAGTTTGTAATGGCGATCTTTTGTAAGCCATGTTGATAAAGCAATCAATGCACTGCCGGTAAGAATAACAACCGATCCTTCAAGCGGGTCAAAGGCACCGGCAATCAGGAATACGGCGCCGGTAATGAACGCAACTTTCTTCCAGTTTGTTTTTTCCTTCACGGCTGATGCTGTTTTTGAGCATAGAAAAAGTAAAACTTATCACTGCAGCAGACAATGATGATGGTCATTCAAAAAAGAATTAACAGGAGTTAATTGTTGTCAGCTGGCAGGATAAATAAGTGCTGTTTCAAAAGCAGAAGGATCAGTAACACTGCAGTTATAAGCCGTTTAATTCATCTTCCTTCCTGCAGTTAAATACTTTCGCACAGGTATATCATAAATAACCATAATTATGTACGACAGGCCAACCAGCAGAAGGGTGCCTGCCGTAATAATAAAAACTAATTCTGTTGTACTTACTTTATGGCTGCTGTAATAATTTCCAAAAACCCAGATTGCTGCGTAGTGCGTCATGTAAAGCGGGTAGGATATTTTACCGGAGAATACACAAAGTTTTTTTACTTTATCTGAAAGTACGGCTCCTGCACCCAATGCAACCAGCAAAGGAAAATAAAACAGCACAACCATTGTTTCTGCCAGCCAGTTCCATTTAAACCAGGGCATTAAAAATGGCAACAGCAGCAATGCCGAAAGCCCGGCAAACCCAAGCTTTGTTTTTATAAGCCAGTTAAAACGGTAAATAACTAACCCGGCGGAGAATGAATAACAGATACGTGCACCGCCATCCCAAAAATTGTCTTTACTCCAGCCACCCATTAAATTTCCTGCACGGTAAACAACAATACAAACCGCAGCTGCTGAAAGGATGGTTAGTAAAAGCAATAAACGCCGGTTGATTTTGTAAAGCACAAATGCATAAAGAATATTGGCCGCATATTCCCAGAATAAAGACCAGGCAGGAGCATTAAAACTGAAGAGATTAAAGCCACGTTCCTGCATGGCGCCAAAAGGGATCAGTAAAACAGAGCATAGAAATATGAGGATGATTTTTCCTGCACTGTATACTTCAGGATGACCGCCAAACGGATCGAAGAAGAAACCCAGCAAGCCAAGTATGGAGCCTGAAATGACCAGGGGATGCAGCCTTATTAACCTTGATTTGAAAAATTCTTTTACACCCATTTTTTCAATACGGTCGTCATAGGCATAACCGATTACAAAGCCCGATAAGCAGAAAAAAAAGTCAACAGCTAAAAAACCATGAGCAATGAAATTTTTACTGTAATCTGTATAAGCCATTTCCATAAAATGAAAAACAACAACACTGAGTGCTGCAATACCTCTCAAGCCGTCGAGAATTTCAAAATGCTGCTTCGTTTTTAAAATGCCTGGGGCTGTTTTCTGCATATTGCTTATTCAATGGAAATGATTGTTGGGTAAAAAAGGTCTTACACACTGAAGATAACAACAAAAGTAAAAGAGGGAGAAAGCTTTTTGCAGCAATACTCTCAAAGCGGCTGAATAGAATTTCCAGCTGTTCTGCAGCAAAAACAATAGCTTGTATCAGCCGAATTACTGTTAAGCAAAGCCGTAGAAAAGATTAAATTTTATTTGTTTTTTACACCGTTCATTTACGGTTGTTTTTCTTTTTAAGTTCTTTTGCCATCATTAAAGAATGCTTCAATGAATTTATGTTGTTCCAGTCACTATGGGCTACAATAATAAACTTTGGTTTCCGGAATTTTTTCTGAACTTTTTTCAGCGTAGATGCATATGCTGTTACATTACCATCGCCTAAAAAACCTAAATTTTCATCATCAGCACCTTTTATTAAGCAACCACCGTAGAGAATTTTTTCTTTCTCAAACCAGATTACAATATTGTCTTCAGTATGTCCCTGGCCGGGATAATAAGTTTCAAAAGAATATTGGCCAACAGTAAAGACAGTGTCCTTTTCCATTAAAAATTCAGCCCTTTTTTCATTATTTTTTTCACTTAATTTATCTGTAAGCGCAGTAGTATAGGTTTTAATTCCCTGTTGCCTGTAATATTCAAGTCCGGCGGTTTTGTCGCTATGCCAGTGCGTAGCAAAACACATGACCACACTTTTGTTATGCTTCAATTTTATACTGTCAAGTAATGGTTGAAATTGTGTTGTGTCCCAGGGAGTATCAAACATAATAACACCATTGTTACTTACAAGATACATTCCGTTTGCAGGAACCTGGTTGTCTTTGTATGTATTGTAAGTTGTATAAATGTAAAAATCTCCTGTTAAATGTGCAATGGTAAGTTTCGCTTTCTCTGACTGTGCAAAAATATTGGTGAGAGAAAAAGTAAAGGCTATTGTTAATAGAATCGTTCGCATAATGTTTCTGTAAATTATGTGGTGCTGACTTATTGATAAAGTTAAATAGTAAAAACGAAAGCTGGCTTTGCTTCTCAATAACAAACCCTCCAGCAATTTACTAAACTGCAACTTTTTTGGCAGGGCAGCGCAATTCCTGTTGGTTTTATCATTGCAGTTGGCAGAACTATCTTTCGGGAACTTCATCAGGAATTTTAATAACTACTTTTTGCAAACCTGTGGTTTTAGATTTTATAATTCCATCAACTCGTATAAGCATTCCCTTTTTTCTGTTGAATTCAATATCAATATCATGGTTTCGGTAACGGATGTTTTTTACAGAAAACGAATTCCAGCCCATATCAACAGGATCAATCATCAAGTCGTCAGAATCCTGTGGAGTAATGCCGGCAACATGCTGCATCAACAGGTCAATCCAGGTGGAATGATTGTAGTCAAGCTCCGGCATAAAAGGACTTCCTGTATGAGGATCATACCGTTCAGCAATATTCGGTTTTTGAATAGTATCATTTGGAAAGTGCATACGGGTATACCGGTTAAAGAGTGTTGCAGCATTTTTAGATAACGAACTATCTAATGTTTTAGCAGCCCACAATGCTCCATCAACAACATGACAGGTTGTACGGGGCCATGTTGCACAATTCCAGTATGTCCAGCCAGTTTCCTGTAGCTGGGTATATTTTTCATAATCCAATGGCAGCGATGGCAGCGGATACTTCGTCCAGAAAGTTTTAGGATTGAAGATGTGTTGCAGCATCGGTACATGTGATTGGTCTGCTATTCTCGCCCAGAAAACATAAAACCCGGTGGTTGCTTTAACCCTTGCCTGTTTCTGTACAACCGGCTTTACATCATAGAAAAAACGATCAGCTGCATTCCACATTACTGAAAGCAATTGAGTGCGTGTGCGTTCACTCATGGCTGCATAAAGTTTTTCAGAGGCAGTGTCGTTCAATAACCCGGCAAGACTTGCAGCAGCGCAAAAGTTTTTATATGCATAGGTTGTTTGATCAACAGTTGCAAGGCGGTGATCTGCTGTTTCATAATAGATCCGGTAAAGTTCTTCAGCCGTTTTCGGCCAGTGTAAATCTGGATCAGTAACAACTGAGTTTCTTATTTTATTCATCAACTCCATATCTTCTGCCGACTTTGAACCATCCGGTTTATACGTTCTGCTTCGCTCATTCCTGAACATTTCAGGTATCGGATCAAAATAAGAATAACGTGCAGTCCATTCCTGGCCGGCTGAATTACTCCAGGGATATGTTTCATAAAGCCCATCTTTATCAACATCAAATATTCGCTGGTACGATTGAAGGTTACTCTGCATTTGCGGCCATACATCCTTCAATGTTTTTTGTTCCTTTTCCGGGTGAACAAGCAAGGCTCCCCTGAAAGCATCAACCGCATAATTCTGGTAAGGTACTGAACGGCCAGAAACATCCATATTGCTTGAATCTGCATCAACGCCCCAATCCCAGATATGGTTCGAGAGATATCCATCATTGAGATTCTGTGCTGCGAAAAATTCTTTCGTTGTTGAAAAGGCCCAGTCAGGTTTTCTCATCCAGCGGAGTTCATCAACAGAAACACAGGAACCGGAATAGGAAACAACTCCATCATATGCTACTGTACCTTCACGGGGCGACGGGAAATAGAAATGGCCGACCTGTGCAAAAATCATTTTTGTATAAAGCGACCACCAGCGGTAATAATATAGTTTTTCAAAATAAGGATTGCTGCAACTGAAACGGGGAATTTCTTTTTCAAACCAATTGTTCCAATCCTGCCTCACTGCTGCAGGAATATCAGATATTTTTTTCCAGCGGTTCACTGCTTTGTTTGCCAGCTGTAGATTTGTTGCTGTACTCAATAAAATAGTTAAGGATTTTTTTTCTCCCGGCTTAATGGAAATAACATAAGCCGCATTATAACTGTTGTTGTGTAAATCTACTTTGCCGGGTTTTAAAGAAGAGCCCAGCACATAGTGAACAGGTTGCAAAACTTTATCGCTGTATGGAACGGTTGCATACAAAAAACCGGCATCGGTGTTTTGACCGGTTGTTGTATTGCCCGGCAGCATACCTGTAAACGAAGCATGGACAGAGATTTCATTGGCAGTATTATTTTTCCAAACCAGTTCCATTCCTGCCACATCATCACGGGTAATAAAAATTTTTCGTGAAACGGGCGCATAAGAAATTGTTGCTCCCAGCGGAGGCATCGCTTCATTCATTTCTATCCTGTCAGGACACCAGGAACGAACGGTACCTGTGGCCCAGTCGAACAACCCTTTTTCTTTCCATTGCTGTACAAAAAGAACTTTTGTTTTGCCCGGTTCAATAACAAGGGCAACATTTCCGCTGCCGAGAAAATTTTTATCGGCACGGCCACCAAGATAAGCACAGATATTTCTGATCTTATCCTGCTGTGCATTTACACTCAGTATGCAGCAGGGCAGCACCTGTACCAGCAGAAATAAAAACAACAACTTATTTTGATTGTTATGTTTTGATTGCCTGTGCATTTTGTGATGAATCGTTTTTAGCAGGTAAAATTCCACCCGCAACCGCTGCTGATTGAAATTGTTTATTTGAAGTTAAGAACTAATGTTTAGTTCTCAGCAATGGCTCTCTAATAGCCAGCGCTTTGGCCGGAGACTTTGTTGCAAAGAAATCATTTGTTTTCTCTTACAGTGATATAGAAATTTCTGTCAACATGAAAGCCTTCTGAACTGGTAGTCGAAACTTTAAAAGTTTGCCATTCTGTTGACGGAAAAATGAATTGATCGTTTTTTCCATCAAAGGTTATTCTTAACGGCATCGAGAAATCTTTTATGCAGTTTTCCCAACGATACAAGAACATACTGTCCTTGAAAGAGTAATTAAGTGTGGGTATTTGAATTGTTTTTAAGTATTGGTCAAAGATTTTTGTAAAATCCTTTTTCGTATAACGATTGAAAAAATTCAGTATTTCATTTGTATTAACTGTCTGATGATAGAACTCTTTATTTAACCCTGTCAAAATTCCTCTAAAGAGGGAATCTCCAATACATTGCCTTATCATATGAAGCATCGCACCTGCTTTATAATATTTATCCGAAGTATTTGTACCTAAAATTGGTTCATCGTTCTTTATTCTTTTCCAGGTTCCGATTGAGTAGTCGTTACCTGCTTCAGTACCGAATTGATATGATGTGTACAGTGTTTCCAGGTATTTTGTGAAACCTTCATGTATCCAGCCATCTCCATAGTTGCTGGCAGTAATGCTGTTTCCAAACCATTCGTGACCACTTTCATGCACAAGGATGAAGTCGAATTTAAGCCCCCAGCCACTTCCTGAAATAAGGTCTTTTCCTTTTAAGCCGTTTTGAAATCCATTGCCATACGCCAATGCACTTTGATGTTCCATACCGTCCATAGGAGCTTCCACCACTTTATAACTGTCTTCATAAAAGGGGTAAGGTCCGGCCCAATATTCGAAGGCTCTCAGCAACGAATCAGTTTGTTTAAAATGGATTTTTGCTTTAGTAAGGTTATAATCTAATACCCAATAATCACAATCAAGTTTTCCTTTTAATCCGGCATAGTTCTCATGCCAGCTGATATATTTTCCAATATAGGGGATAATGCTATAGTTGTTGATCGGGTTTACCACCTCCCAGGTATAAGTAGTCGTCCCCTGTTTGGTGGTTGATTTTTTTTTAAGTCTGCCGTTGGCAACCGCTGTTAAGGTATCAGGCACTGTGATGCTGAAAGAAACACCATTATCAGGTTCATCATACAAAACATCCTTACAAGGCAACCAGATGCTTGCCCCGGAACCTTCACAGGCAACACTGATAAATGGCCGTCCGTTTAAATCTTTAGCCCATATCCAGCCATTGTCATAGGGTGGCTTTACTGATTCTTTCGGCTCTCCTTCAAAATGAATTGATATTGTTTGTTTCTCACCTGCTTTGATAACTGTTGGAAATGTTACGAGGTAGCTGTCTTCTTTACTGCGTTTAAAAACAAGATTTTTATCTTTCCACTTCACGCTGGTAATTCGCATGGGTTCCTGCAAATCAATTTGCAGTATTGTACCGGACTGTAAAGCGGAGAATGTTATACTGTTTGTTCCGGTTATATATTTTCTTCCATAATCAGGTGTAATAATAATGTTGTAATATAATAAGTTCCACCACTTTTGTTCCTGCCGAACACTGCCGGGAGCTGTTTCTTTATTGTCTTTCTTTTTTGTTGAAAGAATTTGTCCATGTACAAAAAATTGATAAAAATAGTCCGGACAACACAAGTTTCAATTGTTTAATACTCATCATAATTTAAAGGAGAAGCTGAGAGTTTATTTGTTTAACGATTACGGGACTGTATCAAATGACACACAACACTTAAATATACGCTGTCTTATCGAACTTTTTTTCTTATCGGTTGGTGTCTCTTCACTGGCGCAAGAAGGAGGCGTTGGTACTGCAGCCCTGCTTCTTGTGCCTTGCAGGGTACTTATTTTACGGTAATCATTTTACCCTTACTATACTCGTGTAGGCTCCCCTTATTTTACTGCCAGTTTTAGTTAGAGTTTTCTAAGTTAATCATCTTTTTGTTTTCAATTATTTTATCCACTAAACGGCTCTCTTCAATTTGGATCTGATTTTCGTTCGCCGTTTGTGGATAAAGCTGCGGCATAGTTGCTGAGCTTTTGTTCCATTGTTCTGCATACTTTACAGGTGACAGGTAGCCCAATGATTTATGTGGCCGCTCTGTGTTGTAATCATTTCTCCACTGTTCACTCATTGCTCGTACTTCTGAGAGATTGTAAAAAGATATGCGTTCAGTAATTCTCTTCTCATACTTCCCTTTTTTCTTTCGATGTACGCATTCTGCATTGGCCTGCCTGGTTGTATATACTGCAAACTGATTTGCTGATCCTCACACCAGTGTTGCAGCTTATGACTGATAAATTCATGACCATTATCTGTTCTGATATTTACTGGTTTACCTCTTTGTTCAATCAATCGGTTCAGCACTCTGATGACTCTGAAGATGGCAGTGAAGTATCTACTTCAATAGCTAATGATTCCCTGTTAAAGTCATCTATGATATTGAGCAAACGGAACTTGCGGCCATCTACCAGACTGTCGCTCATAAAATCAATACTCCACATTTGGTTAGGTGTTGTCGGGATCATTAATGGTTGTTTTATTCGTTCAGGCAGTCGCTTTTTTGCTCTGCGACGGATATTCAGTTTCATAGCAGTATAAACCCTGTAGATCCGTTTATGATTCCAATGATGGCCTTTGTGCCACAGACGATAACAGCATTGCCAAAAGCCGATGGCTGCATGTTTGGCAGTTAATGCAGTTAAAGCCAACTGCAGCTCTGTATCATCTTTGATTTTAATCTTATACTGACAGGTTGTTCGGGCTATACCTATCAGTTTACACGCCTTTCGGTTACTTAGCTGTTCCTGATTAACAAAGTGGTCAACTGCTTCCCCCGTTTCTCCTGTGGCGTTACAACTTTTTTTCAATGAAGCTTTTCATGGCTCGGTTCTCAAGGCTCATCTCTGCAAACATTTTCTTCAACTCCGCATTCTCTTTTTCTAACTCACGCATCCTGGATACATCGCTTGTTTCCATACCCCCATACTTTGCCTTCCAGTTATAAAAAGTTGCATCACTGATACCCAGTTCACGGGTAATGTCTTTCACAGCTATGCCGCTTTCCTGTTTCTTAATCGCAGCCACTATCTGGCTTTCGGTAAATCGCTTTTTCATGTATTTAAAATTTAAAGTTAACAAGTTCATTGTTTGTTAACTCTAACTACATGGCCGTACTTTGGGGGAGCTTACATTGTGATTGAATTACTACTTACACTTAAATATACGCAACTCCTTTCAAGTTCAAATTTTTCAACCAATTGATTTAAATCAGGAGTTTTATGTGTTTTTTGTATCACCGAGTTGCGGCAATGCACTAACTAAAACTGTGTATTTATCTCTCAACCTGAAACAAATTAAAATGCTTTAACTCCATTTCTTTCACTTCAACGTTCTCAACCTTACTCCTCGGTGAACCCTGCCAGCACCAGTTAATAAATTCTTGTAACTGCTCATTGGTTCCTGTTGCAAGAATATAAACGGATTGATCGGGCAGGTTTTTTACAAAGCCGGTTACACCAACAGCATCTGCTGCTTCGCAGGCATATTTGCGGAAGAACACGCCCTGTACCTTACCGGTAATAAGTATTTCTTTGGTGAACAGCATTAAACAATATCAGCCACTGTTTTCTTTTCCAGGAGTTTCAGATTGGCATCTCTCACTTTCGCCATCATATCATGCAGACCGCAATGTTTTTCATCGCAGTTTTTACAGCGCTCATAAAAATGCAGACTGACACAGGAGAGGGGAGCAATCGGTCCGTCTAACAAACGGATCACTCTTGCAAGTGGAATCTGGGAGGGTTTCAGTTTAAAAAAATAGCCGCCGCCTTTTCCTTTTTTACTTTCAAGAATACCATCCTTCCGTAAAATGAGTAAAATGTTTTCGAGGAACTTTAATGGGATCTTTTTCTTTTTTGAAATCTCTGCAATCAGCAGGGGTTCGTTACCCGGTAACTGTGCCATGTAAGAAAGTGCCTGGAAAGCGTACTGTGTTTTTTTTGAAAGCATTGTGTGGTTGTTAAACTGAAAATACCTGCTATACGGTATATGTAAACATAGCAAAGATGATACTTTTATGCAAAAATATTTTATGCCGAAATCTTATGCTGTTTTGCTCATTTGCTTTTTTACCATTTGTACACTGGGCGCTTCTGCTCAAAAAACAAAACCATTTCTTGGTGGCAACCTCATTCTGGGTTTCCCCAGTGGTGATTTTAAAACTGCTTACAAAAGTGCTTTGGGTATTGAAGCTTCCGCAGGTTTTGGAAGTAAACGAATCTTTGTTCTTGGTACGCTTGGCTATGTTTCCTACAAAGCCGAATCAGGAAATCCTTATGGAAAAATCACTGTGATTCCGTTAAAAGCTGGGTTACGGGTATATCCAACCAAGCGTTTGTTTCTTACAGGAAATGCCGGTTATGGGTTTCTGAAAGATGAAACAATGTCTAAGAGAGAAGCAAGATTTGTGTATGATGCAGGTGTGGGTTTACACTTTCTTCTTTCACAAATCAGTGTGCATTACGATGCATGGCAGCGAAAAAATAATGCAGGTGTTTCCAGTTCCATTCAGCTGAAACTTGGACTGGCTTTATAATAAAGTGATTCAGCAGCTGAAAGTCATCAGATCATTTTGCGTTCATACGCATATTTAATAAGCCCTATAACAGAGTTGGTTTTTGTTTTGCGGAAGATATTTTTCCGGTGTGTTTCAACCGTACGTTCGCTCAGGAAAAGTTCTTCCGCAATCTGTTTATTGCTGTATTCCTTTTCAATAAGGCGCACAATTTCTATTTCACGGTTGGTGAGTTTGGTTTCCTCATCTGTTTCCTTTTTCCGTTCACTTGCTTTCAGCATTTCCTGCAACACTTCATCACTGAAGTAAATGCCACCGGCTGCAATTTTATCAAGGGCTTTCAGGAATTCCGTTTGACCAATATTTTTCAGTAAGTAACCGCTGATATCACTTTCTTCAATCATCTGGTTGACCAAACTGCCTTCACCATTCATAGAAAGAGTAATGATCTTAATGGAAGGGAATTCTTTTTTCACCAACCGGGCCAGTTCAACACCGGTCATTACCGGCATCATTACATCGGTAAGTAAGATGTCAACCGGTTGTTTTTTTAATTGAGCTAAAATCGTTTCCGGATGTGTTGATTCAAGCACAATTTCATACCTGTTATGGCCTTTCAGCAGGGAATGAAGACCATCAATCACTATCTGGTGATCGTCAACAATCGCAAGTTTAATTTTGTTTACTATCATGGGCTTTCAGGTAATCTACCGAAATTATAGAAAATTAGCTCTCCACCGCTTCTTTATTTATTAACGGAATATGAATGGCCACCAGGGTTCCCCTGCCGGGCGATGAATCAAAGTCGATGGTTCCTTTGAGGTATTCAACCCTTGCCTTCATATTTTTTAAACCGAGTCCTGCTTTTTCAGAAAGGTTTTTACTGTCGAACCCTTTTCCATTGTCTTCAATGGTGGCGCTGATTCCATCGGCATCTTTAATCAATGAAAGATCAAGCTCCGATGCACCGGAATGTTTAATGACATTGTTCACACTTTCCTGCAACACACGGTAGAGCACAATTTCAGTGGTTGCTTCAATATGCTCATTCAGTCCTTCTGTATGCAGGTTTACTTTCAACACTTTCTGATCAATCTTATCAAGGAATTCAGCAACTGCTTTTCCAAGTCCTGATTTGAGTAATACATTCGGCATCATTTGATGCGATACACTTCTTACTTCTTTGCAGCCTTCATCTACCAGACTGATGATGCGTTCAAACGAAAGTTTCTGTTCCTCATCTTTAAACTGCAGATCATTTTCAAAAGAAGACAGGTTCATTTTTGCGGCACTCATAATTTGCCCAACACCATCGTGCAGATCTTTAGCGATCCTTTGCCGTTCATTTTCTTCGGCCTGCAAAATTGCTGCGGCAGCTATTTGCTGCTGGCTGAGTACGGCAGCCTGCAGTTTTGTTTCCTGTTTTAGTTTTGTACGGTTATAAAAAAGCCATGCCAGTAAAGCGCCCAATAAAACAAGAGCTGAAATGGTAATGATAAAATAGTTTTTCTTCTTCAGGTTAAATTGCTGCTCCTGGATAATGCGTTCTTTTTTTTCTGTTTCATATTTTGTTTTCATTTCAACTACAGCTTCTGCTGAGGCATTTTCATACATACTGTCCTTCAGTACATTTACCTGTTTATACAATTCTGCTGCCGCAGCATAGTTGCCGCTTTTTTCATAGTTGAGTGCAATTGCCTTGTAAATCATCGGGAGCTTTGACTGCAGGTTTTCTTTTTTTGCAATTGTCAGTGCTTCGTTTCCGGTTTGCAAACCTTCAGCTGTTTTATTCATCATAGCATAGAGTTCCGATAAAACAGCAAGATCAGATACAATAAAAAACGGGTCGCCGATTTTTGCACGGATAGGTTTTGCTTTCAGAAAACAGGCAAGTGCCTGCTCATATTTCTTTTCATTTGTATAAGCGGTACCCATGATGTACCATCCGTTTGCCTCTGTTTGGTAATTGTTCTGTTCATGCGCCATCTTAATACCCTCGCCTGCATATTTATAAACGGAGTCGTATTTATTTAAGGCGCCATAGCAGGAAGCAATATTGGCATAGGACACAGCCATTTTAAAGGGAATTTTATTCTTCTCAATAATTTGCAGGGCAGAGGTAAAATGTGTGATTGCTTCGGTGTATTGATTTAATTCCATATAAGCCCACCCGATGTTGTGCTGGGCTTTTGCCATCATCAATTTATCTCCTGCCTGTTCAGAGGTTTTCAATGCATTGAAAAATTTTTCCATGGCATCTTTCTGCCTGTTCAGCCGCATTAAGCTGAGACCTGCTGCTGAAAAGTATTGGGCCAGTAATGAATCATTGCCTTTTGATTTCAACAGGCTGCGGATATTTTTTTCACTTACCGAAAGCCCTGAATCAGCATTGCTTTTATTGAGATAATAATATACTTTATTGATTTCTGCTTTCTGGTGCAGGGGAATATTTTTTTGCTGCGCAGAAAGTTTCATCAGCTGTTCACTGATATTGTTTGATGAATCGGGGTTGATTTGTCTGAATTCAATGGACAATAAAAGCAGGAGATCAGTTCTTCGCTGTTCATTTGTTTCAGTAGTAATTAATTTCCTGAGGCTATCTGTTTTTGATATCTGCCCTTTTGCTGATACAGCAAGAAACAGAAGTACAGCAAGGGTTTGTATGAAAAACTTATTTGCTCTCATATCAGGGTATCATTTTAGATGGTATATGAATGGCCACCAATGTTCCGTTGCCGGGTGAAGAATCAAAATCAACCGTTCCTTTCAAAAATAAGATACGGCTGCGGATATTTTTCAAACCAATCCCTTCATCTTCTTTTGCAGGATCATATGCAAATCCTTTGCCGTTGTCTTCAATAGTAACACTGATGCCGTCTTTGTCTTTGATGATAGAAATGTCCAGCTCAGTTGCATCTGCATGCTTAATCATATTGTTTACACATTCCTGTATAACACGGTACAGAATTGTTTCAGTATTTGAATCAAGCCGCTGATCAAATCCTTCACTGTGAAAACTTACTTTCAGCTGATTGCTGCTGATCTTTGAAATTAATTCATCTACTGCATCAGGTAAGCCTTTGCTGAGTAAGGCAGCAGGCATCATGCTGTGGCTTACAGCCCTCACTTCTTTACAGCTTTCATCAACCAGTTGAATGATGTTATCTAAGGATTTATTCTGCGATTCATCTTTAATCTGTACCGTATTATAAAAGGAAGATAGATTCATTCTTGCTGCACTCATCATTTGTCCAACACCATCATGTAAATCTTTGGCAATACGGCTGCGTTCTTTTTCTTCTGCTTCCAGTACCGATCTTGTGGCAAGTTCCTGCTGGTTTAAAATTTCTGTCTGCATTTTTGCCTGCTGCTTCCATTTGTAACGGTTGTAGAGAAGATAAGCAACAAACAATGCAAATAGTGCTGCGCCTGAAATAATACCTATTAACGAATTCCTTTTTTTAATAGTGAGCTGCTGTTCCTGTATCTGCTGTTCTTTCTTATTGGTTTCATACAGTGTACTCAGTTCTTCTACCTGCCTGTTTTTCTGCGATGAAAAAATGGAATCCTTCAGCTGAGTGTACCAGGTATAATAGTCAAGTGCTTTTTTATAATCGCCGTTTACATTGGCCAGCTTACTCATTTCGGCATAGTTGTTCGAAAGCAGTTCCCTGTATCCCATTCGTTCAGCTACTTTATTACTTTCTTCAAAATAATAAAGAGCCCTTTCCGGTTTACCCCAGGCACTGTACAAAACACCAAGATCAGAAAAACTCAATGCGATAGAAAACGTATCCTTTAGTTTTTGACGGATTGCCAATGCCTGCAGGTTAAAATCTTCGGCCAGTTCATATTTGCTTTGCAGTACATACACACCTGCAATAAAATTGAAGCTCCAGCTTTTTCCCATTTCATCTTTTAAACGTTTGGCAATTTGCAGCGATGCATTGTAACGTTTCAAAGCTTCTGCATAGTTACCCTGGTATTCATATACCACACCACTTTCATTCAGGATCATTTGTATGCCGCTTGAATCTTTCTGTGTACGAAAGATGGCTAATGCTTTTTCATAATTATCTGCTGCACGTTTCAGGTCCCGATTTTTACGGAAGAGTTTGGCAATATCGTTGTAAACATAGGCAAGTGGTTGTTCTTTACCGGCCCGTTCATAAATACGTACAGCAGTATAGTAGAGGGAAGCTGCCTTTTCGTAATCGCCTTTAAAATAATACGACACGCCCATGTTACGGCTCAGTTCTGCATAAGCCATGGAGTCTTTGAGTTTGGAAGCAAGCTCTATTCCCTGTTCTGCAACTTTAATGGTTTCATTAAAACTTACAAAGCTGATCTTGCCGCTAAGCTGAATATAGGCAGATAGTTTTTCTTCATCTTTTGCAGAAGAAGAAATGACAGCACGGAGACGGTCAATGGTTTTATCCTGTGCTGTACTGCAAAGACAAATAAGCAGAAAGAATACATTAAAAAGAAGGCTTTTTGGTTTCAGCAGCATGGTGCTTACAAGTTAAGAACTTCTTTCATTCCAAAGAATCCTGATTTGCCGATTAAGAATTCACCGGCGAGCACTGCTCCTAAAGCAAAGCCGCTGCGGTTATGGGCAGTGTGAATGATTTCAATATCATCCACGGCAGATGAATATTTTACATGATGTGTTCCGGGTGCAGGATCAATGCGTTCGCTGATGATGGAAAGTTCAGCAGAATTAACTGCTGCATCATTTACCCATTTTGTTTTTCGTTCTACAGCATCCAGCACCTGTTCTGCCAACGTAATAGCTGTACCGCTGGGTGCATCTTTCTTGGCGGTGTGGTGAATTTCTTTCAGCGTTACATCATAACTGTCCTGTTGCGACATCAGCTGTGCAAGCCGTTTATTTACTTCAAAGAAAATATTTACACCCACACTGAAATTGCTGGCAACAATTAATCCTGTTTTATTTTGTGCGGCAACATGTTTGGCTTCATCCAGTTTTTCAAGCCAGCCGGTAGAGCCACAAACAACGGGTGTTTGATGCTGCAAACAAAACAGTACGTTGGCCAGTGCGGTATGCGGACTGGTAAATTCAATGGCTACGTCTGCTTTGGAAATGTTTTCAGCAGTAAGATCGTGCAAGTTGTATGCATCAATAATCAGCACCGCTTCATGACCACGCTGTTTTGCAATTTCATGAATGGCTTTTCCCATTTTTCCGTAACCGATGAGTGCTATGTTCATCTTCGAGTAATTATAATTGATGTTGAAAATGTTGAGCAGGTGTTTACCTGGATGCTGAACTCCTGTTCTTGCCAAAGTTAAAGACCAATCCAACATTGGCCTGTTTTGTAACGGGATTATATGCAGGATTAATGTGCATGGATAAATTCTCACTTACTTCAAATGCTTTTAAATGTCCGTCAACAGTAGCATCCACCACATTTAACCCCCACAAAACAATAAATGCAAGTACAGAATAATCAACATACTGCCGTATAGCAATCCTGTATTGCCGTACAGCTTCCGGGTCAACCTGGCTGAATTTCGGATCAATGAGATTGTTATTTGTATCATCACCATCCATGAGATTGCGGTAAGCATCTCTTGAGGAAATATATTCCTTGTTGTTGTAAATAAAAAAACCGGCGGCTGTTCCTAAGGCTGCATACACAATCGGGATCTTCCAGTACTTTTTATTGTAAGCCTGTCCCCAGCCGGGAATAATGGCAGAACGGATGGTTGCTTTTCGTGGTGAATGAGCTTTTGCAGAATCTTTTTTTGTTTGAATAATGGTATCAGCTTTCAGCACAGTGCCTCCACCCAACTGAATGCTGGTATCTTTTGTTTGCGCTGAAATGATCAACGAAAAAAAACAAAATGCTATGAAAAGGAATAATTGCCTCATGTGTTATTCAACATCGGTTCCCAGTTGTTTCAGGATCTGGTTAAACTGATCAAGCGAATAGTATTCTATGAAAATACTTCCGTTTCCTTTTTTGCTGTGACTGAGTTTTACTTTCGTACCAAACTGTGTTGCTAAATTATCTTCAATTCGCTGAAAGGCCTGTGGCAATCCGCTCTTTACCGATTTTTTAACAGGGGCTGATTTATATAACTGCCGTACCAGTGCTTCTGTTTGGCGGACGGATAAACCTTTCTGGCGGATATGATGATAAACGTAGAGTTGCTTATCAACTGTATCAACATTAATCAAAGCTCTTGCATGTCCCATACTCAATTCACCCGAACGGACAGCTAACTGAATATCGGGAGGAAGTTTCAGCAAACGGATATAGTTTGTAACAGTTGTTCTGTCTTTTCCCATCCGTTCTGCCACCTGTTCCTGTGTGTAGTTCAGTTCTTCCATCAGTCGTTTATAACTAAGGGCAATTTCAACTGCGTTAAGATTTTCTCTCTGCAAATTTTCCAGCAAAGCCAGTTCAAGTAATTCCTGGTCGTTTGCCTGGCGGATATAAGCAGGAATGTCTTTCAATCCCGCCAGCTTACTGGCACGCCATCTTCTTTCACCTGCTATTAAACGGTATTTATTAGCACTGATCTTTGAAACGGTAACCGGTTGAATAATATCATGCATCTTGATGCTGTCGGCCAGTTCTTTCAGCGACACTTCATCAAAATCTCTTCTTGGCTGTTTGGGGTTGATCTCAATTTCACCAACAGGAATCCGTAACATATTGGTTACAGCTTCCGTTACCGCCGGCTTTAATTGCCCGGCCGTAGTTTTCAGATCTTCATCAATACTTTGCAGCAGGGAACGGATTCCCTTTCCTAACGCATCTTTCTTTCCGGGGGTAGACATAATTTGATTGTTACAGTCTGCGAAGTACCTGAAAAGAAGGGAAAGAACAAAATGCGGGGAGAAAGAAGTTTATAAGGGGAAGGCAAGAGGCAAAAAGGCAGATGCAGAGGCAACGAGGCAATGAGTTAGGAAGGCAATAGTCTTTAAGTTGAAGAATTTATCCCTTCAACAAAATATAGCCAAGCCAGGAAGCCAGTAAACCTAAAGCAACTGTTGCTAAAAGATAAACTGCAAAAGTGCCGAAACGGTTTTGCTGCAGGAGGGTGAGCATTTCAACCGAAAAGGCGGAATAGGTTGTAAACCCGCCGCAGATTCCGGCTACGAGAAACAGGCGCCAGGTGTCAGAAAAATCTTCATTACGGATGGCATATCCAAACACCGCTCCAATAATGAAACTGCCGATCATATTTACTAAGAAGGTAGAGAGCGGAAAAGAGGAACTCTTAAACCAATGGAAAAACGCATAACGAAGCATACTGCCCATAGCACCACCAAGACCAACAAGAAGAAAGTTTTTCAGCATGATAGATGAAAATTGTACAGAAGTAAAAATGCTTAACTGTAACTGTTGAACGAATTTCTAATGCCCGGCCTCCTTCTCCTTCGGGGAAGGAACGAGGATGGGGCTTACAAATTACCCGTAAATGTATAATTAAAATCAACCTGCCATACACCGTTTCTTTTAATCACTTTCACCGGCATTTGTTTCTTTTTGTAAGAGTTGGAGTAATTCACAATCACCACAGTGTCGCTTACATTATCAACTGAATGAACAAGGATAGATGAGTTTTTATATCCTTCCCTGTCTTTTGCACTCATTTCGTTTTTATATTTTTTTTCAATTTCTCCCAGCTCATATAAGTTCAGACTGTCTTTGATCATGAGTTCCCTTGCCCAATCGTAATCACCATCCAATGAACTGCGGATAAATTCACGGGCAGTATCGAGCGCATCGGTAGGGCGTTCATGCTGATTGTTTTTGCAGGCAGCAATTGAAACAACAACCAGGAGGAGAAGTATAATTTTCTTCATATCAACCAAAAGTACAAAAGGGATTGATTGGAAAAATAGTTTTAACAGTAGCGTCTTCAACTTTGCCAAAGTTAGGAAGGATGCCTTTATACTTTTAAAAACCGGGTAAACTTTGGCAAAGTTATTTTTCCGTGTTTCTATAAAAAAAATCCCATCTCAATTGAAACGGGATTCGGTTGTATGCTGCGGTGTAAGTACTCATCTCCTGTAACCACCCTGTTCTTCCTCCTGCTGATGATCTTTATCATAAGCCCGGATGATGGCTTTCACCAGGCGGTGACGAACCACATCTTCCTCATCCAGTTCAATATGTGAGATACCGTCAATATTTTTCAGGATGTTGATGCCCTTGATTAAACCACTGCGTTGATTCTTGGGTAAATCAACCTGTGTAAGATCACCGGTGATGATGGCTTTTGCATTGGCGCCAATACGGGTAAGGAACATTTTCAACTGCAGATCAGTTGTATTCTGTGCCTCATCCAGGATGATGAATGCATTATCCAAAGTGCGGCCACGCATATAAGCCAATGGTGCAATTTCAATAACACGGGTGCTCATGTAGTAGCCAAGTTTGTCAGCAGGAATCATATCATCGAGTGCATCATACAAAGGACGCAGGTATGGATCAATTTTTTCTTTCAGATCACCGGGTAAGAAACCAAGACTTTCGCCGGCTTCAACAGCGGGGCGTGTAAGAATGATTTTCTTCACCAGTTTATTTTTCAATGCTCTTACTGCCAGGGCAACTGCAGTGTAGGTTTTACCTGTACCTGCGGGACCAACAGCGAACATAATATCATTTTTATCGATTGCTGCCACCATACGTTTCTGGTTGGCGGTTCTAGCCCTTACTGAGCGGCCGTTAGGGCCAAATACCAGTACATCGCTTGGATTGCGTTCAATAAAATTGTCAATGGTTTCCTGGTCATCACCACCAAGAATCTGTTCCAGATAATTTTCACTCAGGTTACCATTCCGTTCCAGGTAGGTAATGAGCAAATCAATTTTTTCTTTGGCTAATGCTACCTGTTCGGGACTGCCGCTGAGTTTGACCTGTGTACCCCGTGAAAGGATTTTTAAAAGTGGAAATTTTTTCTTGAGAATGTCGAGCTTGCCGTTGTTGATACCGAAGAACTCAATAGGGTTGACGGTTTCGAGGTTAATGATTGTTTCAGTCAATGCTTTTTCATTTTAAGGTTGGTGCGGAATTACTTTTGACTACGCAGCCTTAGCGTAGTAGTTGAGTTTCAGAACCTACCATGTTCACAAATAAGTGTCTGCATTTTACAGATACTTCTAACCAATCCATCTGTATTCAATATTAGTTATTGAAAGCTGAATAACATAAAGTTACTTATTAACAGTCTGTGGAAAGTGTTAAGATATTTGGAATAAGAATTCCTGTAGTTCTTTCATTGCGATTCTGTTGTTTCTATAAAGATGCTGGGGTGAAACATTCATTATTTGCATACAGTAACCGCTGCTTAAAATTCATTTTATAATCTGGCTTTCTTTTTTCTTACTTTCATCTTCTCATGCAAAGAAAAAAAGCAGATGTGGATGTTACAAGAGATGTGCTGCAGTTAATGCTGGCAGCCAGGCCCGATTCAGTCTTTATTAAAAGTCTTGCGTTTCAGTATGAAGAAAGAGGAGGGTTAAGTAAAAAGCAATTAGAAGGATTGTATCAGAAAGCAACAGCAGTTGGAAACATACCCGAAAATAAGCTTGCCACATTGGAAGCAATCATTTTAAAAAAACCTACAAGAGAACGTGCAGCTGCATCAGCACCTACACCTATGTTCGTAAAAGATGAAGTTGTGGGAGCAATCATTCATGCAATTCTTGAAAAATATCCACAGCACAAACGCATCTTATATTTCAAAGCAAAGTTTGATAACAACGAAATCATCAGCAGTGCTGATTTAACAGAGTTGAAAAAATTCGAGAAACTGCTTCTTCGTTAACAGGAATGCTGCTGCCTTTGTTTTGTGCGGTAATAGTATAGATAGTGAGCAGAGAGTTAACGGAATAAAGTGATGCTTATTCCCCTCCGCATGAGTGCATCTGGCATTCTTGCAATGTCTTAAACTTTGTTGAAGTAGCACATTGCTCAAATGAACCATCAGGTTTTTGAACCATGCAAAAATAAAATCTGCCGAATTTTACACAGGTACAGGGTACAATAGGGCTTACTCCTCTTTTTAGAGCTCTTGAAGGAGGTGAAGATTTTTTAGCTGCTTTTTTTTAAGGCTTTCTTTTTAGGCGCTGCCTTTTTTGCTTTAGCCATGACAGTAGAGGTTAGAATTTAGTGAAATAACTGAAGCGTAATGCGTCAGGGTCTTCAAATATGGTACCTATATTAAATATCAATGGTTTTTTGCCGCCAAATCTGTTATCACTTAACTGGTAAATTTGTGTAACAGTAAAAGCAGACAGTTCAGGAATCGGATCGATTTCACTTGTAATAAAACGGATATTTAATTTTGTTTTCGATAAGTCAAAAGGACTGTAGAGGCTTCTGTTAGGATAGTAAGTTGACTTCTTATCTAATACCCATTCATTTTTCCTGCCTTTCTTTTTCGAATAGAATTTAATTCGTTTGTAAAACACTAATTCTCCATAATCATATTTCCCAATTAAGGCAGGGCCCATTCCAATACATCGATTGGCACCATCTAATATAGCAGGGAGAAATATTGCTGCATTAATTGTATCTATTTTGGTCTTAATCACAAACAGTTTAAACTTCTTATCTAGTAAAGGAATTTCAAGTTTTTGTTTAGTTGAACTGTCATTCATAATTGTTTTTTCTGCAAGACCATCCCGATAGATATAGTTTTCTGATAAATTAGCAACATATATTTTGCCACTTTTTATTTTAGACGTATCGTAGTTTTTATCTGTCGCAAACATGTTTTTTACATGTGTGATGTTCATTTGTGCAGGCGAAAATGAAAGTTGTGTTGGTTTACAGCTAAACAACGCAATTGAAATGAATAGTATGGTTAATATCTTTCTCACCATTTAATGTTTTGCAGGTTATTGTATGAGCCACCGATAAAGAAGCGTGTATAATCTTTATTCGGATGAAAAGGATAATTACCCTTCAGATGAATCCAGTCTTGCACACCCCAAAAACGACCTTTCCGATCGATCATAGAACCGGCAAAGCCAATATCAAAACTTGTGTAAGGTCCTGTGCCGATCTTTAACTGATAGACTGATGTGTTGAAATTATTCGGCGTTTCTTTTTTCTTTTGTGCTGAATCGCCATACAATGGAACACTGATGCCGATGATATTGGCCAATTCATACAGCAATGGTTTGTAACCGGTATATTGATCGTATCCAAATTCAAAAGTGTTATAGCCTTTAGGATGATGAACGAACATGGTACCGCCACCTGTCCAGTAACGGTCGAACCCATCAGACAATCCTAATTTATTAAAAGGCACTGCATCATTATTATAGGTTACACCAACATCGCCAAAGGTTCCGCTGACGGCACCAAGAATCTGGTTCCTTCTGTGATTGTTGAGCAGAAAATTTGTAGTAAGAAAAATTGCATAGCGCTGATTGGTGATGAGGTTGTAGTAGTCGCCATTGTGTAGTGTGCGCAGCTGTTTCAGGTAGGGCATATTTTTTCCCCAGCCTGCACCAATGGAAAAACTATTGGTAAAGTCAATTTGAATATCTCCAACCAGGGGATTAAGATTGGCGCCAATTGTTTTTGTATAAATGCTGACAGATGGCCCGTAGTGAAGCATGTAATGCTTATTATAAGTGCCAATAATGCTTAGTGAAGAAAAACCCTGATGCCCGGAAATTTTGCTGCTTACTCCGATGGAGCCAGATATTGCAGCCAAAATTTGCATTGAGATCAGTTGTCCATTTTGATTGACTGTAAACAATTGTTTCAGTGCTGAAAATAAAAAGCAGCAGTACAAAAAGAAGCAGGCGCTTGCTGAGTTGAATGATAGGTTGCTGGTGCATCTGAAACAGGTTTCCGGTTAACGATACAGCACAAGAAATGGTTTTTTGGGGAGAAATGAAATAGCCTGCTGTTGTAAGTTTTGCACATTGACTGCTTATGCAAAAAAATACAGAGGGATACAGAAAATTTACGGTGAGGTAACGAGAAGGTTGAAGCAGCAGTGGAGTAAAAACTTATTTCTTTAGCACCATCACTGTACAAATGGTTCCAGGTAAGGGGTCCTTTACAGTGATTTCTTTTTGCAGAATACAAAACGGAACCAAACGTTCAATAAATGGTTTTGCCATTAACCGTTGGGGAGTTGAAAGCAGAATGATTGTGTCAGCATCTAAAAATCCATTAATCACTTTATAAATTGTTTCAAATACTTCCGGTTCATAGTTGATGTCGCTTACCAATATAACATCAGCAGTAAGATTTGGTGGCAATGCATCCCAGTCAAGCACACGGCTCTGCATGTTTTGAAAACCATTCTGCTCAATGGATTGTCGAATGCTTTCTACAGCTTCTTCTATATAGTCACTGCTAATCACTTCGTATGCAAACTGTGCTGCCAGTAAAGATGGCAAACCTAAACCTGCAGCCAGTTCCAGTATTTTTTTATGCTCAATCCAATGCGGCTGTTCTGCAATAAAACTGCAAAGTGCTCTTGCTGCGGGCCACACCTGCGCCCAGTAAGGTGATGGGAAAGATGGATTATTTTTTTGCTGTGCTGTATACCATTGCTGCAACAGTAATGCATCGGGCACATAAGCCTGCACGTGATAATCATCAAACTGAAATGTCTGTAATGTTGATTCCGGGTTCATCAATGATGCAAAGAAAAGATTATTCCCAGATCACTTTTCCTTTTTGTTCAAACCAAACCGGATAAAAGGACTGATGAATTTTTTCTACCTGGTTACGTTTTACTTTCAGGGTAGGAGTGAGCAGGCCGTTTTCGACTAGCCAGTTTTCACGCATGATCACTGCTTTTCCCAGACGTTCAAAATTTTCGAGTGTAGGGTTTACTGAATCCAGCGAAGCAGCCAAACTCTCTATCAACTCTTCTTTTGTTTTCTGCTTACCGATATCAGACAAAGTAATTAAAGCAATGGGATGTGGAATGCCCATACCCACAACACAGGTTTGTTCAATATCTGTATTGGCCAGCAGTTTCATTTCAATGGGAGCAGGAGAAATATATTTCCCTTTATCTGTTTTAAACTGATCTTTTATGCGGCCTGTAACATATAAAAATCCATCATGATCATATTCGCAGATATCGCCGGTTTTTAAATATCCATCTTCATCAAACATTTCAGCAGTGAGCTCAGGTTCTTTGTAATAGCCTTTCATATTGGCAATACTTTTTACTCTCAATTCACCTTCTTCCGAAATCTTTACACGCAGGCCGCTGAATGGTTTTCCAACCGAACCATGCCGGTATTCAAACGGACGTTCAAAGTGTGCATACACACAATCTTCCGTCATACCCAATGCCTGGATTATTTTCACGCCGAGTTTATCGAACCATTTCAGCATATCAACCGATATGGGTGCAGAAGCACTGTAAATATGTGTTGCTCTTGATAGGCCGAGTTTCTTTCGAATCCCTTTTCTTACAACACTATTTAGAATAGGAATGGATAAGAGCAGGCTTAATTTTTTCTGTGGAATTTTTTTCAGGATACCTTCCCTGAACTTTCCCCATAAACGTGGCACGGCAAAAAATAACTGCGGTTGAATTTCTTCCACATTTTTTGCAAAGGTTTCAATTGATTCGGCAAATCAAATGGTTGAACCGCTGTAAAGTCCATTCATTTCAACACCTACACGTTCTGCAATATGACTGAGCGGCAAATAAGAAAATAATACCGACCTGTTTGGTAACTGAAGATCTTTTATTGCTACGGTTAATACTGCATCAAAATTCCCTGCTGTATGAACTACACCTTTTGGTTTACCTGTTGTACCCGATGTATAAATGATGGTCATGATTTCATCAGCCGTCCAGTTATATACATCTGTCAAGGGAGCTGATTGCTGAACAAGTTCATTCCAGCTATGTTTTTCTTTGCGTTCGTAATCATCAAATCCAATACGGATCAGGTTAGAAGGTATACCATTTTCCTGCGATGCAAAATCATCGAGCTTGCCAATGAAAATTGCTTTGGCATCGCTGTGTTCAAGAATTGGTTGTATTGATGCTGCTGTTAATGTAGGATAGATGGGGATTGAAACACATCCTGCCATCATAATGGCGATATCAGCCATCATCCAGTGTGCACAGTTTTTTGAAAGAATAGCTACATGACTTTTTGCAGGAAGGTTTAATGCTTTTAATGCAGAGGCCATTCGCCTGCTTTCATCAGCAGCCTGTTTCCAGCTCCATTCTTTCCATTGCCCATTGAAAGGTTGACGGAGAAAAATATCATTGGGTATTTCCTGTTCATACTTCAGGAACTGGTGCAGAGGGGTTGATGGCATGGCAATCGTTTTTGGATAAACTAATCTACTGAATATATTTTTCAGAAACTAAACTTTGACAAAGTTTTGAAATGACCGGAGTAAATAAAATAATGCTTAATGCCGAGAACTAAAGACAATCGGCTTTTGACTGATTTTACCACCTCGCTACAATCTTAAAATTGATCAACCGTGGAGTTAAGCGGTTGGGAATAGAAAAAACAGTATTACTGAAGTCTTTAATAAGCATATAAGAAATTGTATTGGGGCGGTCAATAACATTGAAAATTTCCAGACTTGCCCAGATGCTGTTGAATTCCCTGAAAGGATTGTGGCTTCTTCTTTTGCTGCTTTCACCATCAAGCAATAATGCACTGAAACCAAAATCAACACGGATATACGGATCAATGGTTAATGCATTCCTGTACTTCACACTGTTTGGAATATTATAGGGCAGATTAGTGCCGTATAAAAAGTTCATGGAAAATTTAAAGTTCTTATTGGTTGCCAGGTAATCCTGGTAAAACATACCAAAGGTAAGGAAACGGTCTGTCGGTCTTCTGATCCATCCTCCCTGCATTAATGTGCTGTCAATTGGATTGTTTAATGAATCGAGTTTGTAATTGTACCACTGATCATTGTTTAAGTTTTCTCTTGAACGCATCAAACCAATACTCACCCAGCTTTCTGCATCCTTCACCAGTTCTCCAAATATTCTTGCTTCAATACCGGTAGTGTATGCTTTGGCACTGTTGCTGCCGAAATAGCGAATACGTACATTATCTATATCATAAGGCACCACATCGTACATGTGTTTGTAATAAGCTTCTACCTGCAATTTAAATGGCCGATTACCCCAGCCTTTAAAATTATAATCAATGCCTGCAACTGCCTGCCAGCTTTTTTGTGCCTTTACATCTTTATTCACTGTTCCATCGTAACGTCTTAGTTCACGGTAGAAAGGTGGCTGATGATAAGCTCCTGCTGATGTACGGATGATGATATCTTTCTTCCACTTTGGTTTAAAGGCAAACTGAATTCTTGGCTGTACAAGGAATTCATTATTCAATGTGTTGTAATTATAACGAACACCAACCTGCAATGTCATGTTCAGTGAATCATTCAAAACAATATTATCCTGCACATAACCCTGTGTGCGGAAGAAAGAAAAATCAGATGTTGATTTAATGACTTTGCTCAACTGCAGCAGGTTTGGATTGAAGGGTAGTGTATAACCTGCGCTGTCCTGCAACTCCCATTCATTTAATTTATCGCTGATGGTTTGACGTTCGAAGCTGTTTCCCCATTGAAAAAAATGTTTCCCTTTTTCAAGGCTTCCTTTGTGTGTTGCATTCTGTATTTGAATGTTGAGACGGTTCCTGGCAAAATTTTGAAACACACCTGAACCCAAAGGGCTAACGATTAAACCAAAACTTGCACGGCTTCTGTCGAAGTCACGTTCACCAAATAAATAAGCACCCTGTATATCGAACGATTCTTCTTCCTTATTGCTGAACTGGCTCAGCATCCATTTCAACTTTAAATTTTTCCGTGGCTGATGATTGGCTGCAATGCCAAACATGGTAGTGCTGTACTGATCTCTTTCACCACCGGCAAAATAAATATCCAAACCAAGATTGGCAGTGAAGAAAGGAGAGAAGACAGAAGCCGTTTGACTGCTGAATTCAGGATTCAGTTTGAATTGTGTTCTGGAAAGATTGGTCATTCCTTCAAACATCCATTTGTTATTTGGCTGCCAGGTAATATATCCCTGGAAATCGTTGCTGGATGGAACATAGTTTCCTTTTGTTTGCTGACTGCTCAGCAAACTCTGGTTGCTTTTATTTCTTGCTCCTGCAACAAAACTTACTTTGCCATCTTTTGTGCCACCTTCAAAATGCAAACCCTGTTCAAGCAATGAAATGTAAGCAGAACCTCCAAAGGCTTTAGGTCGTTTGTATTGAATGTCGAGCACGCTGCTCATCTTATCGCCAAACTTAGACTGAAAACCTCCATTGTAAAATGTAAGACTCCGCACCATTTCAGGATTGATGAAACTCAACCCTTCCTGTTGCCCCTGGCGAACGAGATAAGGACGGAATACTTCAAAATCGTTTACATAAATTAAGTTTTCATCATAACTGCCGCCACGTACAGAATACTGTGATGTAAGTTCATTGTTACTTCCTACAAAAATTTTGATCAGTGCTTCCACACCACCTGTGGCAGAAGGAAGGATCAGTGCATTTTTTGGATTGATACGGAAGGAAGAGGCTTCTGTTCTTATCCGGTCATCTTTTACCGTTACTTCCTGTAATTCTTTTACACCTTTTTCCAAACGGAGTACAATCTGTTCTTCTTCTCCTTCATTTAAAAAGAAATTTCGTTGTTCGGTGCGGTAAGAAGTATAGGAAAAGATGAGGGCAAATGCTTTATCAGCAGGAACTTTTATTTTGAAGAAACCGGAATCGTTGCTGATAACGCCTGTTGAACGGCCAAGAATAACAACCGAAACATTGCTGAGCGGATGTTCATTATCATCCAGCACTTTGCCGCTTACAGTTGCGGATTTCTTTTGCGAATAAGCAAAAGAAGAAACAAGCAGCATGAGTAAGAGGAAACAGTTTTGGGTTGCTTTCATGAAAGATAAAACTAAGCCTTTCTGCTATAACGGAAAGGAGAAGAACTTATTTTTTAAGGTACAGGTAATCATGTCTTATTGGTGTGGCTGCTCCATTGATTTTACAGGATTGAATAGAATTACCACACATGACCTTATATCTTGATTTACGGCCTTCCTGTTGAGGTTCGTTCATCTCTGTAATATAAAATACTGAGTTGGTTGACGGGATGCGGATGAGGTAATCATATTTGCTTAAGAGTCTTGCTGTGCTGGTGGAGGCTGTGATTATCAATGTATCATTACTTTGCCTGTAACGGGTAACATTACTGTCAATCACAAGGCTGTCAATCTGTGCTGCAAATTCTTTGCCTTTTTCATATGTTTTCAGAATAATGATATCTGCCTCCTGTTGCGTAAAGCCAACTAATTGTATTTGCAAACCATCTGAAGGCGCACAGGGATAGGTACAGGAAAAGAAAGCGAACAATAAAAGAATGCTGATGTATTTCATACAGGTAAGAGTTCCATTTGAATACCAATGCTGCTTACTGTATACTTTTCAGTTGACTGATTGTTTCTTTTGGATTAGCAGATCTGAATACAGTATTACCGGCAACAAGAACCGTAGCACCGGCATCAAGTATGGTCTTTGCATTGTCCAGCGTAACGCCACCATCAATTTCAATCTCAACCTTCAATCCTTTTTCATCAATCATTTGTCGCAGCTCTTTTATTTTATTGAGTGTGTTGGGAATAAAGGATTGTCCGCCAAAGCCGGGGTTTACACTCATGATGCAAACCAAATCAATATCAGCCAGGATATCTTTCAGTACAGAAACCTTTGTGTGCGGATTCAATGCAACACCAGCTTTCATTCCAAGGCTTTTGATTTGCTGAATATTGCGGTGCAGATGCGGACAGGCTTCATAGTGAACAGAAAGAATATCGGCTCCGGCTTTCTTAAACAGCTCCGTATATTTTCCCGGTTCTTCAATCATCAGGTGTACATCAAATGTTTTGGTTGAAGCTTTGCGTAAAAACTCAATGATCATTGGCCCGAAGGTGATATTGGGAACAAAATGGCCATCCATTACATCAAGGTGATACCAATCGGCCTCGCTGGCATTGAGCATTTCACAATCGGCCTGGAGGTTTATAAAGTTTGCTGATAATAATGAAGGAGCAATAATCGCCATTTGAATAGTTTGTAGTTTATTGTTTGTAGTTGACTTTCTTATTTTTTATTCGTCATTTCTGATTTCTCATTTCAATGCACCCAATCGTTTCAGCGCATCTCTTGCTTCTGTAATACTTTGGTCAAGTGCCAGTGAACGTTTATAATTGTCAATGGCTTCCTGTGTTTTGTTCAGCTTTTCTTCTGCCTTCGCCATCCAGAAATAACCGTCGGCAAACTTGTTGCTGATACTGGTGCTGCGCTCAAATTGTTTATGTGCTTCAGCAAAGTTGCCCATATCATAGTATACCAGTCCTTTTTCTATATAAGCTTCGAGGTAGGTATAATCTTCTTTAATGATCTGGTCGTAAATGCGGAGGGCATTCTTTGTATCTTTTACCTTATTATAATAAACAGCTTTTACAAAAAGAATATCACTTCTCAATTTTACAGCTGTTGGATCTTTCAGCATTACTTCACAAATGGTCAATGCATTTTTGTTTCCTGTTTCCGCATACAAAGATGCCAGGCGCAATTGAGCTTCTGTAAAAATTCCTGCTGCTGTTATTGATTGCTCAAAGAAAGAAATGGCACCGGTTGTATCGCCTTTCTTTTCCAGCGCATCGGCTTTCATAAACAGATAAGCCGGGCTGGACGGATTTTTTTTCAGTAATACTTCCACCTGCTCCAGTGCTTTGCCGTATTGATTTGTAAGAACTAGCTGCTCCACCAAACCTTCTCTTAAACTGTCGGCCTGGGGTTCTTTACTGAGTTCTGTTTCCAGCTCTTTGATCTGAATGCTGCCTGTGGCAGTATCAATTGCTGCGTCTTCCTTTTTTGTGCTCCCATTATTATTACATGCGGCAAAAAAGAATAAAAAAAAGACGGAAACGGGAACAGCTCTCAAATTCATGCGGCAAAACTAAATTATTTTCTGTTTGGGGTTCTTACAAATTCCTGACATTTGCAGCTTTCAGAGACAATATATTTACCAAAATTTTTGATTCATGTATAAACGTTTGCTCTCTTTTTCCGCCCTTGTTTTTGTTGTAGCCCTTATTTCCTTCAAAACAGTCAGTAGTATTTCACAGAACCCGGTAAAATCAACTGGGGATACCATCTTATATCCAGAAGAAAAACACTTTAAAAATATTCAGCAGCTCACATTTGGCGGCGATAATGCAGAAGCTTATTTCAGTTTTGACGGCAAATGGATCATTTTTCAGAAAACAAATCCTAAAGAAGGCATTCAGTGCGATCAGATCTTTATTGGTAAAGTACCCAAGGCAGGTGAAAAGTTTCAGCCAAAACTTATCAGCAACGGCAAAGGAAGAACTACCTGTGCTGCTTTTATGAAAGATGGCAAACATATAGTTTATGCATCTACACATTTGGGTGCAGATACCTGCCCGCCTGTTCCTGACCGCAGTAAATATGGTAATAAATATATATGGCCCTTGTACGACAGCTATGATATTTTCATGGCTGACCTTAATGGAAAAATTGTAAAGCAGTTAACACACAGCAAGGGTTATGATGCTGAAGCTACGATTTCACCCGATGGGAAAAAGATGCTGTACACCAGTACAAAAGATGGCGATATTGATTTGTATATCATGGATCTGAAAACCGGCAACGAAAAAAGAGTTACCAACCTGATTGGTTATGATGGAGGTGCATGGTTCAGTCCCGATGGTAAAAAACTGATCTGGCGTGCAAGCCGTCCAAAAACAGAAGCAGAAATTAAAGAATACAAAGAGCTGCTGGCACAGGGTTTAGTTGCTCCTACCAATATGGAAGTATGGGTATCGAATGCAGATGGCAGCAATGCAAGACAGGTTACTCATTACGGGCAGGCCAACTGGGCTCCTGCTTATATGCCCGACAGCAAGCGAATCATTTTTGCCAGTAATCATGAATACAAAAGAGGATTTCCGTTTAATTTATATACTATTAATGAAGATGGAACGAACCTCGTAAAAATAAGCCGTGATAAAGGGTTTGATGCGTTCCCGATGTTCAGCCCCAATGGGAAGAAAATTATTTTTTGCAGTAACCGCAACAACGGAGGCACAAGGGATACCAATATTTTCCTTGCTGATTGGGCGGAGTAATAACTTCAGAAGAAAAATGAAATAGCTGATAACTTTTTCTCATTCAGCTTCTTTACATCATTTTATGAAGATTGGCTAATTGAATTAAATCAACGAGGGTGGTAATATTCAATTTTTGAAAAATTCTTCTCTTATAAGTATTGGCCGATGAAATACTCAGGTTCAATGCTGTGCTGATGCCTGTTACTGTGCCGCCTTTAATTAACAAAGCAAGTACTTCCAGTTCACGTGCACTCAGGTTTTCAAACGGGTTTACTTTTTGTTTTGCCTGTAATGAATCCACTAACAGTGACGCTAAATTTTCACTGATGTATTTTTTGCCCTGCAAACTTAGCTCAATAGCTTTTCTGAGTTCACTGAGGCCACTGTCTTTTGAAACAAATCCGGATGCGCCTGCATTGAGAAATCTTTTTGCGTAGATATGTTCGGCACCCATTGAGAAGATGAGCACTTTCGTAGCCGGATAAAAATTTTTAATTTTTTCTGTAAAGGTTAATGCATCTGAACCCGGCATATGGATATCCAGGATTATAAGATCAAATTCTTCCTTTTTTAACAGCACCCATGCCTCGTCTTCATTGGAGGCTTCATAAACTTCACAGGAAGGGAAATCGTTTTTTAAAACACTTGCTACGCCGGAACGTACAACCTCATGGTCGTCTGTGAGTAAAAATCGTTTCAAATGTTAAGGTTAAATGGGATGTAATGTTAAAGTTACAATCAAATATAGAATAATGTTACAATAGATTACAGGGGCAGGTATTTTTTTGGGAAAGCGTCTTCAACAGTGGTATAATCCTGTATTAAAAAAAGCGCCCTGACACAGGGCGCTTATGTTTTCGGGTAATGCTGAAAAATGCTGAAATTATGAAGCAATTTTCATCAGCATTTCAGACAGCACATTGCAATAATCATTTTTCAGAGAGGAAAAAACATTTTTTTCGGTATCAATTCTTTTGCGGAGTGCCTGCTGCTGCTGTTCAATCCTGCTTTGCCATTCTGCAGAATTATTAAGGGCTCTCAGTGTTTCTTTCTGATGAACCAGTACTTTTTCCAGGTCATCCAGTTTTTTTTCTTCTTCTATAATGCGGTGCTGTAAATGATCAACCTTTTTTGTTGTTTCTGTAGGAATGGCCCTGTCATTTTTATGGATAATGTCAAGTCTTTCTTCAATCATAAAGGCCGCTTTCTGATAACCGCTTATTTCCCACTGCCAGCTTGCCAGCTCCTGGAATAATTGTTTATTTTTCATTTTGTAGGGTTTTGGATATAACGATGTTGTTTTCTGTATTGTTGTTACATTTTAAGGAATTTCACAGATTGATTGTTTTTGCCCGAAAGATTAATGTAATAGAGGCCTTTTGGCAAATCTTCTATATTAATGGTAAAATTGTTTTCACCTTTTTTGCATTTCAGTGAAATGAATTTATAAATTTTTCCGTGCTGGTCCATCAGTTTAAGGTCTATTTCATCGGCTTCCAGTCCGTTTATTTTAACAAATAACAGGTTGGTTGCCGGGTTAGGCGAAAGACTGATACCAATCGCCGGTTCTGTAATCTGTACTGAAACGATTCCTGAGTACATAAAATCAAGATTGGTATCCACTTGTTTTATCCTGTAATAGTTTGTTCCTGTCAGAGGGTGCTCATCGGTATACTGGTACGTTTTCTGAATACTTGTATTGCCGCTGCCTTTTACTGTTCCAATTTTTAAAAACGTAATTCCGTTAGCTGAGCGTTCAACATCAAAGTAATCATTGTCAATTTCGCCACTGGTAGCCCATTCAAGTAATGCACTCCTGTTGATTGCTTTTCCTTTTAAGTACAAAAGGTGAACAGGTAAATCGGCAAGACTGAATAAAGAAAGCAAGTGCAGTGAGTTTACATTCGTACTGGTTATGTAATTGCTGATGGTGTTTAGGTCTGGTCCGCCACTAATATAAAACCAATTTGTACCGCCGTTACTGCTTGAATAAGTACTTAAGGTTGATTCTATAGTAGTTCGTAATTCAGAATGGAAATAATTAAATACTAATGTTGCATTCAGTGCAGCATTGTTGGTTGGAGTAATATCGAAGTTACGGGTGACAGATCTGTCTCTGTAAACAGTATGTGCCCGTTTGATCACTGTACTCCCCAGGTTTGCGGCACTTGTAATTTCCATACCTAAGTTACCCGGGTTTACTGCGGAAGGAGCATTTAATGATTGTGTAATCATAATGTATCCGCCTGTTTGACCTGTGAATCTTTTCGAACTTGTTTCGCCCGATAAACTTCCGTTACTGCCAAGGTCAACATTGTAGGTATTCAGAAAAATACTGTCACCACTGGTAAATGTAACCAGGTTCGATACCCCGATATTTCTATTTAACTGTAATCCGTTTGCAGATTTATTGAGGGTTAAATTATAAAAATCTGTTGTTGTTGTACCTGCTATAAATGAATTGGCTGTTGCAGTACTTCCTGAAAATACAACCGAACCTGTGCTTTTGGAAAATGTACCATTATTAGTAAAGCCGCCGTCGTTTATGACAATACAGGCTGCCCCGTCAACAACCAGCTGAGTTCCACTTGTATTGATGATGCCCTGTGCCATGATGCACATTGGCACCAACAGCATGGTGGCGAACAGAGAGTATAAAATTGGTATATATGTTTTCATCGAAATATGGTTTAGTTATTATTTTATATACTCCTGGTGGCTGCCGTAACCATCTATCTGAATATGAAAATCCATAAACAAGACGCCGGCATCTGCACTGTAAGTATCATTACTGTTACTTGAATTTCTCCAGATTCGGCAGATGAGAATACTGGATATTTTTTTACCTGTACCATCAATGCCGGTATTACCTGTAGTTAATGAAGTTATTGAGTGTGCTTTTGCTGTGAAGGGACCGGTTGATGTAACTGTACTGGTTGTAATAGCCGGGAAAACCTCCGGTGTTGCAGCATCATAATTAGCCCAGCTGTATTCAAAATTCCATTCAACATTTCCTGTAGCTGTTGATTTCGGTAACCAGTGAAGGTGAGGGTGAATAGTACTGCCTTCTTTCCATCCATGAGGTAATTGAACAGTAAATGACATAGCTTCAACTCCTTCATTATTCCGGAAATACCAGATCTGAGGGCCTGAACTTCCTGTAAGGTATTCTAAGGAAGCAGCGTTTGAGCCTTTATCTAATGTAACCCTCAGGTCATCCCACCTTAAGCCCACCGGAGCAAGCTTTGTCCATGAAGGTGAACCGGATGTGCCTGCATTATAATAATAACCAACACCATCTGCATTATCGCCTGTAAGACCTGCATTTGTATTGTACACCAATAAGCTTGTTGCAGGTGAAACAATTGTAGCAGCGTCTGTAGTTGATGTAAGCGAAACCCTTGGCAGCAGCAATCCTTTGTTTGAGCTCACAATGTCAAGCATAGCTGAAACGTCAGGTGCATTACCCGTTGTGTTGATGGCTACATTTTGACTATATACCTGATTGAATGTTATCAGGATTAAAAACAACGTAAGTTTTAAGAGGTATAATGCTTTTTTCATAAGAATGGTTTTATTGGTAATAGTTGTTTTGATCAGTGCATATAGATGATGCAGATGACTATAAAGAAGCCAACAGCAGCGTCGTTCAATGAAATGTTTTTGGAGATAAATGATTGGGTTGCCTGCGGAAGGAATGAACAGTGGTTCAACAGGGATCTGGATTTCTTCATATATCGGATTTTCAGGAGTGTCAGTCAGTAAACAGATTAGCCGATGTTGTTTCAGAACAATTCTGTTTGCTGTTAACAAACTTAAAACATGTGCCTGCTGTGTTTTATGACTATGGTCAGCAGAAAAATGTATTTTTCTGAACTAAGTGTTTTTATTTAATGATAGTTGTGGAAACGGTATAGCGGCGGAGGAGTTGCTTAAAATGCCGGGAAGAAAAGCGTAAATTTATAAATTGCCTGTAAGAATGTTAAAGCAGAATCAGATGAATTGTTACACAGGCATATTTTGGGTTGTTGTAACTTTTGGCCCCGTTTTAACAGTTTAGCTGATTAGTATCAGCTTTTTTTAAATCGTGTATTTGCAAAACTGCTGTAGATTAATAACTTGATATAACTCTTAACTGATGGTTACGATATTTTTGCCTTCAGTAATATAGTATGCAAAACTTCTTATTCCTCTTTATTGTATGTTAACTAAATCCTACTCCGATTATCAAATCCGGGAACTGATTCCCGATGCATTGATTACACTTGACGTCCAGGACCGTTTTGTTTATGTGAACCAGATTGCCGGCGATATGCTTGAGCGTAAGCCCATGGAATTGATGGGCAAACATATCTGGACAGAATTTCCTGAAGCAGCCAATCAACCCATTCACGACGCATATATAAAAGCAAGACAGAGTAAACAGCATATTTACCTGGAAGAATATAATTCAGCACATGACCGGTGGTTTGAAAATCATATCTATCAATCACCGGGGGGAGTTTCTATTTGCTTCAGTGATATTACAGAACGGAAAAAGAAAGAGGGGATTTTTCAATCCAATGAGCTGAAGTATAAAGCTTTTTTTGAAAACAGTATGGATGCTGTAGTTCTTGGATATACTGACGGTACTGTTTATGCTGCCAACCAGGCAGCATGCTGTTTGTTTGACAGATCAGAAGAGGAAATATGTTCATTGGGAAGAGGTGGTTTAATGGATGCGACCGATCCGCAATTGCAGGTTTTGCTAGAGGAAAGAAAAGCAACAGGCAAAGCAGAAGGAGAAGTAAGGGCAATACGAAAAGATGGAACGAAAATTCAGGTTGGTCTCAAATCAAATTATTTCACAGAATCAAATGGAGAGGAACATACCATTGTTATCATGCGGGATAACAGCGAACTCTATAAAGCAAAAGAAAAAATACAGGAAAGTGAAGAAAAGTACCGGGAGCTGGTTGAAAACTGGACTGAAGCAATTGTTATTTATACAGAGGAGAAAGTTGTTTTTGTAAACAAAGAAACTCTTGTTTTAATGCGGGCAGCAAACAAGGGGCAGCTGATCGGTAAATTCATTCTTGATTTTATTCATCCTGATTACCGACCATTTGTTGTTGAACGGATGAAAAAAGCTGCAGATGAAGGGAACATTCTGCCTTTAGCTGAAGAAAAATTTATTTGTCTTGAAGGTACTGAAATTGATGTAGAGGTAAAAGCATTACCAATTGTGCATGATGGCAAACCTTCTGTGCAATTGATTATCCGTGACATTACTGAACGGAAAAGAGCTGAAGAAATTTTGCATGAAAGCGAGCAGAAATGGAGTAAGCTTGTAACATTTATTCCCGATTATATTGCCCTGCACGATCTGGATGGCCATTATCTTTTCCTGAATCATTTTGCAGAAGGATATTCTTACAAAGATTTTGTTGGGAAAAAAATGTACGACTTCATGGCTGATGACTCAAAAGAATTGTTCCGTAAGCATTTTGAACAATGCATAAATGCAAATCAACCCCGTCAATTTATATTTACTGCTTTTGGAGATAATGGCGTATTGAGAATTTATGAAAACTCCCTTGTCCCGATAGTAGATAAAGAACAGAAAGTAGTTTCTGTCTTGTCTATTGCGAAAGACATCACAGAACGTAAGCTGGCTGAGGAAAAAGTGAAAGAGAGCGAACAACTGCTGAATCAATCACAACGGGTTTCAAAAATTGGAAGTTACAAACTTGAAATGGGTAAAGGTGAGTGGCAATGTTCTCATGAATTGGAAAATATATTCGGGATCAGGGAAAGCGAAGTACATACTATGGAAGAATGGGAATCTGTCCTACATCCTGATCATCGTGAAATGATGAAAGAATATTTTGAAAAGGAAGTATCTGCCGGGTATAATCGGTTTAACAGGGAGTATAAAATTGTTAATAAAAAAACAGGCGAAACACACTGGGTTCATGGTGTTGGTGATTTAACATTTAACAGTAACGGTAATGCAGAGCAAATGCTTGGCACAATTCAGGACATTACTGAACGCAAACAGGTAGAGCAATCTCTTCAACTGGCTCATCAAAGCTATTTCGATATCTTCAACTCTGTTTCAGAAGCTATTTATATTCTTGATGCTGCGGGAACATTTATTGATGTAAATAAAGGTGCAGAAGAAATGTATCTTTTTACAAGGGCAGAACTCATCGGACAATCTCCGGCAACTGTTGCTGCACCTGATCGTAATGATCTGGATAAAATACAAAAGGAAATGCAGAAGGTGTCTGATACCGGTATTCCTGCCCGCTTTGATTTCTGGGCTGTTCGTAAAAACGGAGAAATTTTTCCAAAAGATGTAATTGTTAACAGAGGTAAGTATTTTGGACAGGATGTATTGATTGCTGCTGCCCGGGATATGACTGAAGTTAAAAGGCAGAGCAGGCTCTTCGGGAAAGTGAGCATTTTTTAAGCGAAGCACAGCGTATTTCAAAGATTGGCAGTTATAAACTGGACCTGGTTACCGGCGAATGGATTTTTTCTGTTGAGCTGGATGATTATGTTGGATTATCAGCAGCTGACAGTCATACACTGCAGGATTGGGTGTCACTTATACATCCTGATCATGTAAATATGGTTCAGGAATATTTTATAAAGGATGTAATAGGGAAAAAACAACGCTTTGACAAGGAGTATATGTTTGTCAACAAAAAAACCGGGAAGTCATTCTGGGCGCATGGAATTGGTGACCTGGAGTTCAATGAAAATGGTTTGCCGGTTAAAATGATTGGTACTATTCAGGATATTACAGAAAAGAAAGAAGCAGAAGAGATACTGCAAACACAAGAAAAATTGTACAGGGCGTTGATTGAAAACAGTAACGATGGGGTGGTTATTCTTGATGGCTGGGGTAAGTTCAGGTATATCGCACCATCTATTAAAACTGTACTGGGTTATGATGAAGAAGAACTGCTGAATACAGGCTTGCTTGATATAACCCATCCTGATGATCATAGTAAAGTTGTGGAAATTTACACGGAATTACTGACTAATCCAGGGTTATACAATCCTGAATTTATTCCCAGGATTAAGCACAAAGATGGAAGCTGGCGCTGGATATCGGGGGCTCTGAATAATTTAATAAATGATACTGTAGTACATGGGGTCATTGGCAATTTCCGTGATGTTACAAAACAGGTAACCGCAGAAAAGGCTATCAGGGAAAGCGAAATAAAGTATCACTCACTCATTGATAATGCAGGTGATGGCATTGCTATTTATAATGCTGCAGGAACTATTCTTGATGTAAATACAACCGGGCTGGATATGCTGGGTTATACAAAGGAGGAAGTGCTTAAGATGAAAGTGACAGATTTCTTTTTGGAAGAAGAAATTCAATCCAATCCCATGACTTATAATAAACTGAAGCCTGGAGAATCAACTTTAAGGCAGCGGAATTTTAAACGGAAAGGCGGAGGATTTGTTTTAACAGAAGTAAGATCACAGGTTTTACCCGATGGGAACCTGCTTTCTATTATTCGTGATCTTACTGAACGGATGGCAATCCAGGAGCAACTGCGTATATCAATCGATAACTATTCAGGTTTAGTCAATACAATTGAAGGTATTGTATGGGAAGCTGACGCACAATCAACTCAATTCAATTTTGTAAGCATGCAGGCCGAACAGATTTTAGGCTACCCGGCACAGCAATGGATCACTGAAAAAGATTTTTGGCCAAATCATGTGCATGAAGCCGATCGGGAGTGGGCAGTAAATTATTGTGCAAAGTATACAAGTGAAAAAAAATCGCATGATTTTGAATACCGGATGATTGCTGCAGATGGAAGAGTTGTATGGCTGCACGATATTGTAACAGTTGTGGTAGAAAATAATGAACCTGTAAAGCTGAGAGGTTTGATGATTGATATTACAGAGAAAAAATAATAGAAAAAGGATTGGAGGATTACAAGTTTGCGTTGAATCAATCTTCTATTGTTGATGTTTCAGACAGTACAGGGAATATTCAGTATGCGAATGAAAATTTTTGCCGTATTTCCGGTTACAGCCTGGATGAGCTGAAAGGCCAGAGTCACCGCATACTGAAATCAGGGTATCACAATAAGGAACATTATAAGAACTTATGGGATACTGTAACAGATGGTAAAGTATGGCGGGCTGAGGTGAAGAATAAAGCAAAGGATGGTTCTTTTTATTGGGTTGATTCAACGGTCATTCCTTTTTTAGATGATCAGGGAAAACCTTTCCAGTATATTACCATCCGTTCAGATATAACAAAAAGAAAGGAAGCTGAAACACAAATCATGAATGCTCTTGAACGGTACGACATTCTTTCAAAAGCTACCAGCGATACCATCTGGGATTGGGATGTGCTGAACAATGTGATTGTTTATAACCAGGGAATTGTAAAAAACTTTGGCTATAAAGTAACGAAAGTAAAAAATGCAAAAGAAGGGTGGGACATGAATATTCATCCCGACGACAGGCGAAAAGTACAGGAGGGATTTGAAAAGGCATTTCAAAAAAAGAAGGCTGTGGTGCAGGTTGAATACCGGTACCGGTCTGCTGACAGGAACTACAGGTATATTCTTGACCGTGCTTTTATCATTTACGGTGTTGATAAGAAGCCTGAAAGAATGATTGGTTCTATGCAGGATATTACCAGTGAAAAAGAGATTGCCATCAGGATTGAAAAAGAAGTAATAGATGCACAGGAAAGAGAGTGGAACCAGATTGGAATGGAACTGCATGATAATGTGAACCAGATTTTAGCTGCCTCTATGCTGTTAATGGGATTGGGAAAAGAAAAAATGGAGAGGGGACAGAATGCTGCATCCATTATTAATGAAAGTGAAAAGCATGTGGGAGAAGCGATTGCTGAAATCAGAAGACTGTCGCATCAGCTGGCACCGGTTTCTGTTGCTAATCTTTCGCTGGAACAGGTATTTGAGTCTTTATTTGAAACGGTTAATGTTAATAAGCAGATTAAAATAAAATTACAAATGAAGGGGATGAAAGAAATTCCTATTCCTCATAAACTGCAGATTAATTTATACCGCATTTTACAGGAGCAGTTGAATAATATTATGAAGCATGCAAAGGCAACAGAAGTGACCGTGAGCTTTAAAAAAATTAAACATTCATTTGTGTTTAAGATTGCTGATAACGGGCTTGGTTTTGATCAGGAAGCACATACAGATGGGATTGGTCTTGAAAATATTAAACGAAGGGCCAAAGTATTTGCCGGAGAATTTAAATTGAAAACCGCACCCGGTAAAGGATGCGAAATAATTGTTGAAATACCGGAGAATGCATTTGCTGAACAGGAAATAGTTAGTGGATCTTGATTCGCTTCGGGCCAGATGGCGTTAATATCATAAGCGAATCCTTTTGCTTTCTTTGCAGCAGTGGGTTTGGCTCTGGCAGTTTTGGATACGTTAGTATTCTAGGTTTTTGTTTGTAACCTTTTATCGGCATATGATAAGCAATACTTGTGTCGGGTCTTAATGCAGGCATATTATCCTGTGGAAGTGCATAAACAATTCCTTTTTGATTATTGGAAATAATTCGCAATGAATTGTATAGCTCGTAATTTAATTTGCCAGTAACAGGCATAGAGTCTGTTTTTACAACAAACTGTGCAGAAGCAGTAAAAAAGATAAAAATGCTGATTGCGGTAATAACTGTTTTTTTCATAGTCAGTCAGTTTGATTAATAAATCTAACAATTTCGACCGCTGAAATAAATCAAAAAGTGTTAATTTTCTGAATAATGATTCAATCAATGCTTAGATTTGAAAAAAAATAAATTATGCTACAGGGACTGATTCATTTACACAATGCCTTACGCTGGGTCATTCTGATCCTTTTGCTTATTTCATTAATTCAGGCATTTACAAAAAATGGAGGAATACAGAAAACCAGTTTGTGGTTGCTGATTGCTGCACATATTACTCTGATACTTGGATTGTTTCAGTATTTCAACAGCCAGGCAGTTGGTTTTCACCTCATTGAATTAAAAGGTGGTTTTGGCGAAGTAATGAAAGATTCTTTTGCCCGCTTCTGGGTGGTAGAACATATTACAGCCATGATACTTGCCATTGTATTAATTACAATAGCCAGGGGAAAAGCAAAGACACTGAATTTTAATGCAGCTAAATGGTTGTACCTCGTGGCGCTGATCTTACTCCTTGCAGCTATTCCATGGCCTTTCAGAGAAGGAATTGGAAGACCCTGGTTCCCGGGAATGTAAGCCTCTGATAAAAAATTGAAAGGAGAATCATTTGATTCTCCTTTTTTATTTTTCTGAAATGTCTTTATTGAACAAAAGGTTGGGAATGTTTTTCAGAAACGGCATAATTACAGGTTAAGGCTGAATTGTTCAACAGCGAATTTATAAATTATGCTAGTAAAGCAGCAGCTACTTTTTTCATTTCTTCCTGTGTACCTACACTTAATCGTAACCATTTGGTTCCTTCTTCAAATGTGCGGGCGCCAATAATCCTGTTTGCTTCAAGAACAGCTTTTACATCTTTCCTGTAATTGATCGTATTGAAATAAACAAAACTGGTGTGTGAGGGAATGTATGGGATGCCTTCCTGTTCCAGTGCCTTGCAAAATATAGTTCGTGCCAGTGCATTTTCCTTTTTGCAAAATTCAGTAAAGCTTTTGTCTTTCAATGATGCCAGTGCACCTGCCACTGATACCGCACTTGCACCTGCATTAGCCCATGGCTGCAGATCATTTAATTGTTTGATCGTTGTTGGATGTGCCAGTGCATACCCAACCCGGGCACCCGCCATACCATAAATTTTGGAAAAGGTTTTAGCAATCACCAGGTTTGGGTAATCATTTACCAAGTGTGCCATGGAGGGTTCATTGCTGAATTCTGTATATGCTTCATCTAATAAGATGATAGCTTTGGGTGCAATATCTTTAATAAATGCTTCCAGTTCATTTGCCGGTAATACTGTACCGGTTGGATTATTTGGATTGCAGATATAAACCAGTTTCGTTTGCTGGGTCATTGCTTCTTTCATCCGTTGCAGGTCGGTTACTTTTTTATCTGTTAAAGGAACCAGTTTAATATCGAGCCCGGTTTTACGTGCTGCCGGCATCCATAAACGAAAAGTGGGATCGGGTGCAACTGCATTTCCTTTTTGCATGGCAGCCCACATAGCTGTTAAGCCCAATAGTTCAGACGAACCGGCACCAATTACAATGTGTTCTTTAGTATGACCGGTGAGTGCACTGATCTGCTCTCTTAATTGTGTGGTAATTTCAAATTTATAGCGGTTGCTGCCATTTACCGCATCCATCATTTGCTTCCGTGCAGCAGGGGAAGGGCCATGCGGATTTTCATTTGAACTTAACTTAATGATTTTTTCAACATCAGGGAACCGGAATTGTTTTTCTGCTTCAGCTGCAAAAAGATCCCTGCTCAAAGTAAAAGCTGCAAGGGTAAGAGCGGTTTGTTTCAGTAGTTCACGACGTTGCATGGTTATTGTTTTAGTTCCTGTAAGTTAATTCAAAAAGCTGTTTGTTCCTATAGAAACCCGTCAGCGTTTACCCAGTTCAATCACTTCACAATTTTTCATATCCTTTCCATCAATTGCAAAACGGATAATGGTTCTTACTTTATGCCAGCCATGTTTGCCAGCCGCACCGGGATTCATGTGCAGGCAATTGATCTTATCATCATACATCACTTTTAAAATGTGAGAGTGACCGCTGATGAATAATAAGGGTTGGTGAAGCAGCAATTCCTTCCTTGTTTCAGGATTATACCTTGGCGGTGATCCGCCGATATGCCGCATCATTACTTTCACGCCTTCACACATAAAAACAAGTTGCTCTGGGTAGATGCTTCTTACATCCTGCCCGTCAATATTTCCGTAAACCCCTTTTATCGTCAGGCCGCTCAAATCGGCCAGACGGTTAGATATTTCAATATTTCCAAAATCTCCGGCATGCCAAATTTCATCACAGTCTTCAAAATGTTTGAATACCGTTTCATCAAGAAAACCATGTGTATCTGATATAAGTCCAATGCGTGTCAATTGTATAAATAAAGTTTAGTAGTTTTAAATCTGAAACGATCACTATGCCATTCCACCGCAATTTCACTTATTGGATTGATAAACGGAAGTGGAAATATATTTTTCTTCTTTCGACACTTGAACTGTCACGAAACTGATGATTGAGTGTGTTACAGTTCATTCTATGCACAGTATACATATGAACGTACAAGTGAGTGACACAACCAAGGCTTAATCGTATTCATGAAGCTGGATACCGCATTTTCAAATTTCCAAATCAACCAATCACCAAATCATTATGCCTCATTATTATAAACTGGGAACTATTCCACACAAACGTCATACACAATTCCGCAAACCAAACGGGGAACTGTACAGCGAACAGTTATTTTCAACAGAAGGATTCAGTGATGATTATTCATTGCTGTATCATTGTCATCCGCCAACACAGATCATTAAAACCGAAGCGCAGATTGATGTATCGCCAATTATTGCAGAAGAGAAAATGCTGCAGCATCGTTGCTTTGAAGGTTTTCATGTAAAGCCGGCGAAAGATTTTCTCGAAAGCCGTGTGCCTGTTTTGGTGAACAGTGATTGTCATATTGTACTGGCAGCACCGCAGCAAAGCATGAAGGATTATTATTACAAGAACACAGATGCAGACGAAATGATTTTTGTACATGAAGGAACAGGCAAAGTAAAAACGCAGTATGGCGAATTAACTTTCGGTTATGGAGATTCTAACATTTTGCCGAGAGGTACAATTTACCAGATCGAATTTAATGATGAAAAGAATCGTTTGTTTATTGTTGAATCATTTACTCCGCTGCGTTATCCAAAAAGATACATGAGTAAATATGGTCAGCTCATGGAGCATTCACCTTATTGTGAACGGGATATCCGTGAGCCGCAGAATTTACAGACGATTGACGAAAAAGGTGACTACCTGATTAAAGCAAAGAAGAAAGGAATGCTGTACGGACTGCATTATGGAACCCATCCTTTTGATGTGGTAGGCTGGGATGGATGCTGTTATCCCTACATTTTTTCTATACATGATTTTGAACCCATTACAGGTCGTGTGCATCAGCCACCACCTGTACACCAAACCTTTGAAACCAATGCATTTGTGGTTTGTTCTTTTGTGCCACGTTTATACGATTATCATTCTGATGCCATTCCTGCACCATATAATCACAGCAATATCGACAGTGATGAAGTAATTTATTATGTAGATGGAGATTTTATGAGCCGCAAAAATGTAACAAGGGGAATGATCACCTTACATCCTGCCGGTATTCCCCACGGGCCGCATCCCGGTGCTGTTGCAAAAAGTATTGGAGCTAAAGAAACCAAAGAACTGGCGGTAATGGTAGATACCTTCCGTCCGTTGATGCTTACAAAACAGGCACTGGATATTGAAAATGGAAATTATGTAATGAGTTGGGCTGAATAGCGGAAAGATCAAAAGAGAGAAAAGAGTTTGAAGAAAGCTCTTTTTTTTTGAAGGATGTTTTTACTCTTTCACTTTTATTTCAAACTTCGCAGGTATTACAAAAACATTGGTAAAGCTAGATTTGATTTTTTTTTGGTAACTCACTGCTTCAGCCTGCGTCAAAAAATTTCCAAATCGTATTTTATAGTAGGGGCTCTGAAACATCAGGAATGTTTTCTGTTGTGGGTATTTTGTGAGCAGCAATGATTTTGCGTTGAGAGCTTCATTTCTGTCAATAGTATTTAGTACCTGCAGTTGGTAGCCATTCACCATTTTTTTTGTGATAGTTTTTTCCTTAGTTGGAGCCGAAGTACTGGTTGTCTTTGGGCCTGTGCAGGCCGCCAGAACAATAGGAATGAAAATGGTATAAATGATTTTTTTGATCTGCATTACGTCGGGATACACTGAACAGGCAAAATGCAAGCCAGAATCATATTTGCCGCTTTTCTTTTAATGAACCGCTAATTTGAGGCCCGGTAAAAAAAAATTTGCAGGTATGCAACAAGTTTTTACATTTGTTAACCATTTGGTTAAATTTATGTCTAAACTGGTAAAAGATAAGACTACAGAAGAAAAGATCCTTGATGCTGCCCGAAAGGTGTTTGTAACCAAGGGGATGTATGGTGCCCGGATGCAGGATATTGCTGACGAAGCCGGTATTAACAAAGCCCTGCTTCACTATCACTTTGAGAACAAAGAAAAGCTGTTTGAAACCGTGTTTTTAGAAGCCGCAGGTCAATTGTTCCCGAGAGTGAATGCAATTTTTAATTCAGATGAACCGCTGTTTGAAAAGATTGAAAAATTCTGTGACGAGTATATTACGATTGTGATTGCAAACCCTTACCTGCCTTTGTTTGTAATGAATGAAATGATGCAGGACCCAATGTACTTTATGAAGAAAGTGTGGGGTACAAAGAACAAACCTGACCCGACAAATTTTCTGAAACAGATTCAGGAAGAAGTGGAAAAAGGGAATATTAAACCGATCAGCCCATTACACCTGCTGATGAACCTGATTTCGATGACGATCTTTCCTTTTATTGCCAAGCCCATGTTTCAGCTGAACCTGGGATTGGATGAATTTCAGTTCAGGCATGCAATGGAGCAAAGAAGAAAAGAAATTCCAAAGTTTATTATTGATGCCATCCGAAAATAATTTTTTTGTTACTAATTAACTATTTGGTTAAATATTTTTTACATGAAGAAAATGCTGTTTTTATTCCTGGTTCTTGCAGAGGTTTCTTTTTCACAGACGGTAACGCTGGAGAAAGTGAATCAACTGGCAAGACAGAATTATCCACTGATCAGGCAGAAAGATCTGATCAGGCAAACAAAAGAGATCAATGTTGATAATCTTAAAAAGGGATACCTGCCGCAGCTTTCAGTAAGCGGTCAGGCTTCTTATCAATCAGATGTTACCAGCGTAAAAATTTCTGTTCCAGGTGTAAACATTGTACCTCCAAGTAAAGATCAGTACAGGATTGTGGCCGATGTGAATCAAATGATTTATGATGGCGGGTTAACAAAGCAACAGAAAAGTATACAGGGCATAAATGCAGAAGTGGAAGATCAGAAGATTGAAGTGGAACTGTATAAACTCACTGATCGTATCAACCAGATTTATTTAAGCATTTTGTTCATTGATGAACAATTGAAACAAACTGAACTGATCAGGAAAGATCTTGAAACAGGATTAAAAAAAATTGATGCGCAGGTGCAGAATGGGGTGGCATTTAAGTCAAATCTTAACCTGTTGAAAGCAGAGATTTTAAAAGTTGATCAACGTGTAATAGAGCTGAAAGCTACCAGAACAGGTTTGATGGATGTGTTGAGTTTATTTACAGGCGAAACATATTCTGCTGCAACTGTTTTTGAAAAGCCGGCTGTTGTTTCAGCAACTGCGGAACAAACCATTCTTCGGCCGGAATTAAAACTTTTTCAATCGCAGCAAAAATTACTGGAAGGGCAAAACAATATCATCAAAGCAAAGAATCTTCCAAAGACCAGTTTGTTTCTGCAGGAGGTTATGGAAGGCCGGGATTGACCATGCTTGAAAATAAGTTTGCGGCTTACTATATAACCGGAGTTCGTTTTAACTGGGCCTTTGGTGGATTGTATACTTCTAAGAAAGAGAAAGAGCTGATTGAAGTGAATAAGAAAATTGTAATGATTCAGCAGGATGCTTTCCTTCTCAACACGAATACCCAGTTAAAACAGCAGCAGGCAGAAGTTGATAAAATCAATCAGCTGATTGCAAAAGATGCAGAGATCATTAACCTGCGTATCATGGTGAAGGATGCAGCAAAAGCACAACTGGAAAACGGAGTGATTACAGCCAATGATTTCCTGCGTGAAGTAAATGCTGAAGACCAGGCCAGGCAATCACTCATTGTACACCAGCTGCAATTATTACAGGCACAAATTAATTATCAAACTATCAAGGGCAAATAAAATACAGCGTATGCGAAAAATTATTCTATCAGTAATGGCAGCAGTTTCATTTGCAGCCTGTAAGAACAACGAAAATAAATTCGATGCTTCGGGCACATTTGAAACAACAGAAGTAATTGTTTCTTCTGAGCTCAATGGAAAAATTCTTTCATTGAATATAAGTGAAGGCGATACTGTTTCATCGGGCAGAGTCGTTGGAACTGTTGATGCAGAAGGCATCTCCTTACAAAAGGAGCAGGTGGAAGCAAGCATCAGTTCATTAGGTGATAAAACAGCTGATGTTGGTCCGCAGGTTCAATTATTACAAAATCAATTGGCGGTGCAGCAATCACAACTCAGCAATTTGCTGCATGAAAAAAAGCGGATTGAAAATCTTATCAGTCAGGATGCTGCAACGGGAAAACAACTGGATGATATTAATGCACAAATTGATGTGGTGACAAAGCAAATGACTGTAACGCAGCACCAGATTGCGGTACAGCGTAGCAATGTTTCCACACAAAACAGAAGTATTCTCAGCGAAAATAAACCATTGCAGAAAAGAGTGGCACAGCTGAATGATCAGCTAAAGCGTGCCGATGTTGTGAATCCGATCAACGGAACTGTTTTAACGAAGTATGCTGAAGCAGGTGAATTAACAGCAGCAGGAAAGGCATTGTATAAAATTGCTGATCTGACAGTCATGAAACTCCGTGCTTATGTTACAGGCGATCAGCTTTCGCAAATTAAATTAGGCCAGCAGGTAAAGGTTTTAATTGATGACGGAAAGGATAAATACAAAGAGTTACCCGGAACCATCACATGGATTTCTGATAAAGCGGAGTTTACGCCAAAAACCATTCAGACAAAGGAAGAAAGGGCCAACCTTGTTTATGCAGTTAAGATTGATGTAAAGAACAATGGCTATCTGAAGATTGGAATGTATGGAGAAGTAATGTTCAAGTAGAAAGATCAGGTCGGCCCACGCCTCGTGGTCTGACCAATTCAAGAGGCAAAAATTATGATCAGCGTTTCAGCACAGCATATTATCAAGTCGTACGGAGTTAAAAAAGAAAAAGTTGCTGTCCTGAATGATATTTCATTTGATGTAAGTAAAGGGGAACTCTTTGGTATTATTGGTCCTTATGGTGCAGGTAAAACTTCTTTGTTCCGTATTCTTACAACATTGCTGTTAGCCGATAGCGGAACTGCATCAGTTGATGGGTTTGATGTTGTGAAAGATTATAAAACAATTCGGCGGAGAGTTGGTTACATGCCCGGACTGTTTTCATTGTACCAGGATTTAACAGTACAGGAAAATCTCAATTTTTTTGCCACCATCTTTAATACTTCGGTTGAAGAGAATTACGATCTCATCAAAGATATCTATTCACAGATTGAACCATTCAAAGACCGCAAAGCTGGAAAGTTATCAGGCGGTATGAAACAAAAACTGGCGCTGAGTTGTGCATTAATCCATCGCCCATCCATTTTATTTCTGGATGAACCAACAACAGGTGTAGATGCAGTATCGAGAAAAGAATTCTGGGAAATGCTGAAACGTTTGAAGCAACAGGGCATTACAATTCTTGTTTCTACTCCATATATGGATGAAGCAGGTTTGTGTGATCGGGTAGCATTAATGCAGAACGGTAATATTCTTTCCATTGATACTCCGCAGCAAATTGTAAAGTCATTCGGTCATTCTTTATGGGGGGTCAGGGCAAAAAATATGCTGCATTTATTAAACGATCTCAAAGCATTTGATGCGGTGAAGCATGCTTATCCCTCCGGTATTTATCATCATGTAATTATGAAGGATGAAAAAAGTAAAGAAGATCTGCAGCAATATCTGCAAAGTAAACAGCATACTGAACTTGAGGTTATGCTCACTGAACCGGATATTGAAGATTGTTTTATGCAACTGATGGATTATTAATATGAGTACTGATAAAATTATAACAGCGCACCAGCTCACCAAACGTTTCGGCGACTTTACAGCCGTTGATGAGATTACGTTTGATGTATACAAGGGAGAGATCTTTGGTTTTCTTGGCGCCAATGGTGCAGGCAAAACAACTGCCATGCGTATGTTATGCGGTTTGTCGATGCCCACCAGCGGACAGGCAACCGTTGCAGGTTTTGATGTGTATAAACAGAACGAAGAGATTAAGAAGAATATCGGTTACATGAGTCAGAAGTTTTCATTGTATGAAGATTTAACAGTGAAAGAAAATATGCAGTTTTATGGTGGTATTTATGGAAAGAGCAATGCTTTTATCAAACAGAAAACAGCATTTATTCTTGATCATCTGCATCTTGAAAAGGAAGCAAATAAGCTGGTGAGGTCGTTGCCGCTTGGATGGAAGCAGAAGCTTGCTTTTTCTGTTGCTGTATTTCATGAACCTGAAATTGTTTTCCTGGATGAACCAACAGGAGGTGTTGATCCCGTTACCCGCCGTGAGTTCTGGAATATGATATACCAGGCATCAGATATGGGGATTACTGTTTTCGTAACAACACATTATATGGATGAAGCTGAATACTGCAGCAGGGTAAGTATTATGGTTGATGGGAAAGTGGAAGCTCTTGATACTCCTGCCGGGCTGAGGAAGATTCATCATGCATCATCAATGGACGAAGTGTTTTTAAAGCTGGCAAGAAAGGCAGTACGAACAGAGTGATTAAATGTGTAAATAGTAAGCAGGTAGTTTTCTTTTTGATTGCAGATAATATAAAAGTAAAAATGAAAGATGATACAAATAAAATAGTGAAGCATAGAAGCTCCCCTTTAGGGGCGGGGGGGCATCAGTTTCTCTCATTTGTAAAAAAAGAATTCCTGCATATCTGGAGAGATAAACGAACCATGTTTATTCTGCTGGGTATGCCAGTAGTGCAGATCATCATCTTTGGATTCGCTTTAACTAATGAAGTAAAGAATTCAAAAATTGCGGTACTGGATCAGTCGAAAGATATTGTAACAGCATCGTTGATTAATGAACTGGATGCAAGCCGTTATTTTGATGTGGAACAGAATCTTCATTCCTATAAAGAAATTGAAGCTGCTTTCCGGAAAGGAAAAATAAAACTGGTGGTTGTTTTCCCTAATCAGTTTAACAAAAACCTGCAGCATGTCAATAAATCAACTGTTCAGTTAATTGCTGACGCATCCGATCCAAATGTTGCGAATGCACTGACGAATTATGCAACAGCCAGAATCATGGATTACCAGAACCGCATCACCAATAATGCAAAACTGCCCTATACAATTAAAGTTGAAACAAGAATGCTGTACAATCCTCAGTTGAAAGGGGCCTACAATTTTGTTCCGGGCTTAATGGCTATGGTACTGCTGCTTGTCTGTACAATGATGACGGCAATAACCATTGTTCGGGAAAAAGAAACGGGCACAATGGAGATTATGCTGGTGTCTCCAATGAAACCGCAATTAGTTGTGTTTTCAAAGGCCATTCCTTACCTGCTGTTATCGGTTATTAATATTGCTACGATTTTATTGTTGAGTGTATATGTTCTTGAAGTGCCGATTAATGGCAGTCTTTCTTTACTCGTGCTTGAAAGCGTTTTGTTTACATTGGTTTCCCTGTCGCTCGGGTTATTGATTTCGTCAGTAACAGATTCGCAACAGGCTGCAATGTTTATTTCGCTGGTTGGTTTATTTCTGCCAACTGTTTTATTAAGCGGCTTTATGTTTCCGGTTGAGAATATGCCTTTGCCATTGAGAACTATTTCGAAAATTGTGCCGGCATCATGGTATTACAGTATTGTAAAGTCAGTAATGATAAAAGGATTGGGAATAGGAGGCGTATGGAAAGAAACACTTGTTCTTGCCGGTATGATGGTGTTTTTCTTAACGGTAGCTGTTAAACGTTTTAAAATCCGCCTGCAATGAGAACATTAAAATTTTTATTACAAAAAGAATTCAGGCAGATTTTTCGTGACCCCATGATTCTTAGGCTCATTTTTGTATTGCCTGTTATTCAACTCGTAGTGTTGCCGTGGGCAGCAGATTATGAAATAAAGAATATCAAATTATCGGTTACCGATCTTGATCATTCAGCCTATTCAAGGCAACTGGTTTCAAAGATCACTGCTTCCGGATATTTTCAGCTTACTCATTATTCCAATTCTTTTCAGGAATCGTTTCAGCAGATTGAAAATGATAAGGCCGATCTGATATTGGAAATCCCTGCAGCATTTGAAAAGCAACTCATCAAAGAAAGTGAAGCGAAGCTTTTTATTGCGAGTAACGCAATTAATGGTGTTAAAGGAAGTTTGGGAAGTGCCTATCTGCAAAATATTCTGATGGATTTCAACAGGGAAGTTCGGCTGGAGTGGATTCAGCTTCACAGGTTCCGCCCGCACACACAGATAGAAGTTACTTCATCAAACTGGTATAACCCGTCGATGAATTACAAATATTTTATGGTGCCGGGAATTCTTGTTTTGCTGTTAACGATTGTTGGCGCAATTCTCTCTGCAATCAATATTGTAAAGGAAAAAGAAATTGGTACAATTGAACAGATTAATGTAACTCCTGTTAAGAAACATCATTTTATTTTAGGGAAACTGATTCCTTTTTGGGTGCTTGGTTTGCTTGTTTTAAGCATTGGTCTTTTGATTGCAAGAGTAGTTTACGGAATTATACCTGTGGGGGGCTTTCTCCCTATTTATGTTTTTGCTGCAGTTTATTTACTGGCAGTACTGGGATTGGGCCTGCTTGTTTCAACCTATGTATCCACTCAGCAACAGGCAATGCTGATTTCTTTTTTCTGATGATGATTTTTGTTTTGTTGGGCGGACTTTTTACCTCCATCGACAGCATGCCGGTTTGGGCACAATGGGTCACCAGGTTCAACCCTGTTTCTTATTTTATTGAAGTAATGCGGATGGTAGTGCTGAAAGGGAGTACATTAAGCGATATCAGAATGCATCTGCTCATCATGGCCGTTTTTGCAATTGTATTGAATACATGGGCTGTTTTCAGCTACAGAAAGCGCACATAGTAAATAAAATCACATATTATATAATAAGGAAGACAAATCTTTGCTTTTTAATTCAGCTCAAATGGGTATAAAAAACGAAACGGCTTTACGCAATCGATGGCGTAAATAAATAACCTCAAACAGACTTCAATACTGGGTTTCTGCGGGAAACTCTGTTTACTTTTATCGCCTAATAATACTAACGAAATGCTTCTTTCAAAAAAATCTTTTACCGGATATCAGCAATATCCTGAAAAAGTACTTCAGTTCGGAGAGGGAAATTTTCTCCGTTGTTTTGTCGATTGGATGTTCAATGAATTGAATAAAAAGGCAAATTTTAATGGTTCTGTTGTGGTAGTTCAGCCAATTGAAATGGGAATGGCCGATATGCTGAATGAACAGGATGGCCTGTATACAATTTATTTGCGTGGTTTGCAAAATGGCAAGGTTGAAAACTATCACGAAACAATCAATGTCATCAGCAGGGCTTTAAATCCTGATACACAGTTTGCCGGTTATGTACAAACTGCTGAAAACCCTGATAGGCGTTTTGTGATTTCCAACACAACAGAAGCAGGGATTACGTATAAAGCAGATGATCAGTTGTCGGATACACCTCCTGCTTCTTATCCAGCTAAGCTTACTGTTTGGTTATATCATCGTTATAAGACCTTTGAAGGCGATCAGTCAAAAGGTGTTCATTTAATTCCATGTGAATTGATTGATAAAAATGCTGATAACTTAAAGAAAGTAATTCTGCATCTCGCTGCTGACTGGAAATTGGATGCCGGTTTTGTTGATTGGCTGAACAGCGCCTGTACATTTAATAATACGTTGGTTGACCGGATTGTGCCCGGCTACCCAAGAGACAGGATGGCTGAAATTACAGCTGAGCTGGGTTATGAAGATAAGCAGGTGGTTGAAGGTGAACCCTTCCATTTGTGGGTAATCCAGAATGAAAGCGGGTTGGAAAAAGAATTGCCTTTCCCTTCCATTGGATTGAATGTATTGTATGTAAAAGATGTTACTCCTTATAAAGTACGGAAAGTAAGAATCCTGAATGGTGTGCATACAGCATTAGTTCCCGTAGCTTACTTATATGGTATAGATACAGTACGTGAATCAATGGAAGATAAAGCGGTGGGTAAATTTATCAAGGATGCATTGTTTGATGAGATTATCCCAACACTGGATCTGCCTTTGCAGGAACTGCAGGATTTTGCGGCTGCTGTACTGGAACGTTTTTCAAATCCATTCATCAAGCATCTGCTGATGAGTATTTCTTTAAACTCATGGAGCAAGTTTGAAACAAGGGTGCTTCCTTCTTTATTAGAATACAATAAAAGAAAAGGAACATTGCCAGACAAACTCACTTTTTCACTCGCATCAACCATTGCTTTTTATAAAGGCAAAAGAGGTGAAGCGGATATAGCGTTGAATGATGATGCAGCATTAATGAGCCTGTTAAAAGATGCATGGGCCAAATATGATGGAACAGATGCATCAGTAAAACTTGTTGTAACAGATGTACTGGCTTATGATAAGAACTGGAAAATGAATCTGAATGAAATAAGTGGACTGACTGATCTTGCTACCAAACATCTTGTAAGCATTTTAAACAATGGTATGCAAAAAGCCATTGAATTAGTTTAAGCAGTATAAATAACCACCAAATGAAGGAACTGATAAAAATAAATCCAAAGGACAATGTTGTCATTGCACTGAGGGATTTTAAAGAAGGCGAAACCATTACTGTTGATGGCAAAGAAATCAAATTGCTGAATGATATTGCCCGTGGACATAAAATTGCATTAGCTGATATGCCCGAAGGAACTGATATTATTAAATACGGTTACCCGATCGGGATCAGTAGAACTGAGATTAGAAGAGGTGAGCATATCCATGTGCAGAATGTAAAAACCAAGCTGGGAGATGTATTTGATTATTCTTATAACCCTGTATTGCATGAACTGGTTCATCCCAACCGCAATTTAACGTTCAACGGATACCGCCGTAAGAATGGAGAAGTGGGTATCCGCAATGAAATATGGGTTGTGCCTACAGTAGGTTGTGTAAATGGAATTGCTGAACAGATCATCCGTGAATTTAAAGCGGGAAGTAAACCCAACTGACCTGGAAGGGATTGAAGTGTTTAAACATAACTATGGTTGTTCCCAGTTGGGTGATGATCATAAAAACACAAGACAAATTCTTGCTGACATTGCTTTGCATCCAAATGCAGGTGGTGTATTGGTGCTGGGGTTAGGTTGTGAAAACAATAAGATTGACGAATTTGAAATAAACCTGGGTGAATTTGATCCATCAAGAATTAAATTCTTATCTACTCAAAAAGTGCAGGATGAGGTAACAGAAGCTGTTACGTTATTAAAAGAAATTTATGAAGAAATAAGAAAAGATAAAAGAGAACCCATTCCACTTTCTGAATTAAAAGTTGGATTGAAATGCGGTGGTTCAGATGGCTTATCTGGAATTACTGCAAATCCATTGGTAGGATATTTTTCTGATTTCTTAATCAGCCAGGGCGGAACAACGGTGTTGACAGAAGTTCCTGAAATGTTTGGAGCTGAAACTATTTTGATGGATCGTTGTGTAAATAGAGATGTGTTTGAAAAAACTGTTCATCTTATTAACGATTTCAAACAATACTTTATTGATCTCAAACAGCCGATTTACGAAAACCCGTCACCCGGAAATAAAACCGGCGGTATTTCTACACTCGAAGATAAATCGCTGGGTTGTACACAAAAAGGTGGCAATGCAACAGTGGTTGATGTATTAAAGTATGGTGAGCGTTTAAAAACCAAAGGACTGAATCTTTTAAGCTCCCCGGGGAATGACTTGGTTTCAACAACAGCATTGGGTTCAGCAGGCAGTCATATTGTATTGTTTACAACAGGAAGGGGAACTCCATTCGGCAGTTTCATTCCTACATTGAAAATTGCTACCAATTCTGAGCTGGCAAAGAATAAGCCGCATTGGATCGATTATAATGCAGGTCCATTAGCAGAAGATAAAAGCTTTGATGAAGGACTGGACGAACTGATTGATAAAATTATCAAAGTAGCCAGTGGCGAAAAAGCAAATCATGAAAGAGCTGGTTTCCGTGAAATAGCGATTTTTAAAAGCGGAGTAACTTTATAAGAATATTATTATTGAATGATGGCAGCACAGTCTTATTGATTGTGCTGCCTTTTTATTTGCCCGGCTGTTGAGAATCATCTGCCCGAAACTTTGCAATGGCCGGATATTTGATTAAATTAGGATGAACAAAAAACGACTGTCATATGATCAAAATTTCTGAACTCAAAGAAGGCGACTTTGTTATGGTTAATAATGAAGGAACACAAATGGAAGGAGAAGTGCTGGAAGTAGACAATGTACAGCACATGGCACTGCTTGAAACAAACGGACAACAGGATTTTTGGTATCCCGGCGAAGACCTGAGTGCCATTCCGTTGAGTGATGCAGCCCTTAAAAAAATAAATTTTCAGCGGGAGGATCATGAAGACGGCTCAGTAAAATATTTAAAAGGGTCGTTCCGGGTACACCTTGATAGAAAGGACGACTTCAGTAATATCAGTTTCTGGTACAGAGAAGATAAACGCCATGTAAATCAGTCAATTGCATTGCATCAGCTCCAGAATTATTATCTGGATATGACGAAAGTTCATCTTACTGCTGAGGCTATTTAAGCAGAAGAAATTCATATTTTTGCCCCCGGTCACATATTTTTTTTTAAGAATTGTGATCGGGGCTGTTTTTTTTGTAAACTTTTCCATAAATCCTCCTATCTTTGCGACCCCAAAAAGTATGGCTAAACAAGCATTAATTAAACAGGACGGTAAGATTTTAGAGGCATTGAGCAATGCTATGTTTAGGGTACAGCTTGAAAATGGGCACGAAATTCTGGCTACAATTTCAGGAAAAATGAGGATGCACTACATCCGTATTCTTCCCGGCGATAAGGTTGGAGTTGAAATGAGTCCATATGATTTAAGCAGGGGCAGCATCATTTTCAGGTATAAATAATGCTTAACGCCAAAAGCCGAAAGCTTAACGCAGAAAACATAAAACGATGAAAGTTAGAGCATCCATTAAAAAGCGCAGCGTTGACTGCAAAATTGTACGCAGAAAAGGCCGCCTGTACGTAGTTAACAAAAAGAATCCCCGCTTTAAACAGCGCCAGGGATAAGAAGTCTGCAGGTTACCAGTAACCAGCAACTTGTAACTCAAGATTAATTAAAAACAACAATTAGATAAATTATGGCTCGTATTGCCGGTGTTGATTTACCAAAGAATAAAAGAGGAGAGATAGGATTAACCTATATCTATGGTATTGGTCCCTCTACTGCCCGTTACATCTTAGAAAAAGCTGGTGTTGACGTGAATAAGAAAGTGAATGCATGGGACGATGATGAGCAGAATGCCATCCGTAACATCATCACCAACGAGTTCAAAGTAGAAGGTCAGTTGCGTAGTGAAGTGCAGATGAGCATCAAGCGTTTGCTTGATATTGCCTGTTACCGTGGCCTGCGTCACCGTAAAGGATTACCAGTTCGTGGACAGCGTACGAAAACAAACAGCCGTACACGTAAGGGTAAACGTAAGACAGTTGCAGGTAAGAAGAAAGCAGCTAAGAAATAATACCGGAAGCTGTTAGCATTAGCTATCAGCTTTTGGCTTTATATAATGCACCGGTTCTTACAGATCAATTACAGATGTTTGGTGCAGATGGAGTGTTGATCTGGTCCCGTTTAAAAGCGGGATAATTATTAAAAATAGACTACCTCGGTTTTTTAAGTTATGGCAAAAGCACAACAACAGGTGAGCGCTAAAGCAGCCGCCAAAAAAAGAATTGTAAAGGTTGATTCGCATGGTGATGCACATATCAGTGCAACCTTCAACAACATCATTATCAGTTTAACCAACAAGCAGGGACAGGTTATTTCCTGGAGCAGCGCCGGTAAAATGGGCTTTAAAGGTTCCAAGAAAATACTCCTTATGCTGCACAGGTTGCATCTGCAGAAGCTGCAAAAAAAGCTTTTGACGCAGGTGTTAAGCGTGTAGATGTATTTGTGAAAGGACCGGGTTCTGGTCGTGAAGGCGCCATCCGTGCTTTATCACAGAGCGGTATTGAAGTAGTAATGATTAAAGACGTTACTCCTTTACCACACAATGGTTGCCGTCCTCCCAAAAAGAGAAGAGTTTAATCTCCGAAACTCCAATAGGAGCCAGGATAACATATTGAATCGCCAGGATTCATTCATTTAATAAAGGGTGTCTGATTGATTTTTTAACGCTTTTACTGATCAGCGCACCGGTTTCTAAAAGCGTAAATGAATAAAAATTATGGCACGTTACACAGGTCCAAAGACCAAGATCTCCGTATTTTCGGTGAGCCCATTTTAGGAAATGGCAAGTGGTTGGTAAAAACAGCAACCCTCCGGCCAGCACGGCGCACAGCGTAAACGTAAAACTTTAGGTGAATACGCTTTACAGTTGCGTGAAAAACAAAAAGCCAAATACACTTATGGCTTATTGGAGAAACAATTCGCAAAACATTTGATGAAGCTGCCCGTATAAAAGGAGTTACAGGTGAAAACCTGATCCGTTTGCTGGAAGCCCGTTTGGATAATGCAATTTACCGTTTAGGTATTGCTCCAAGCCGTCCTGCTGCACGCCAGCTCGTAAGTCACAAACACGTTACTGTAAATGGTGAAGTGGTAAACGTACCATCTTTCAGCCTGCAACCTGGTGATGTAATCAGTTTAAAAGAAAAGAGCAAGGATAATGTATCTGTTACCGGAATGGTAAAAGGAAAGAATCCTAAATTCAACTGGTTAGACTGGAATGAAGCTGAATTAAAAGGCACGTTCATTGCATTCCCTGAGCGTGAAAGTGTTCCTGAGAATATCAAGGAACAACTGATCGTGGAATTGTACAGCAAGTAATCGTGAGGTGTGAGTCGTGAATGGTGAGCAGGTATACAAACTGTACAAGAGTGCGACGCAACGGAAGACAAACAAGGCTTAACAGCCGATTCAAAAAAATGTAAAACAGAAACTTCAATATGGCTATTTTGAATTTCGTAAAACCCGACAAAATTGTTCTTCAGAAGGCAAATGACTTTGAAGCTCAATTTGAATTTCGCCCACTTGAACCCGGATATGGTGTTACCATTGGTAATGCATTACGCCGTGTGTTGTTGAATTCACTGGAAGGTCATGCAATTGTAGGTATCAAAATTGAAGGCGCAGACCATGAATTTGCAACTATCAAAGGTATCAGCGAAGATTTAGTAGAAATCATTCTTAACCTCAAGCAGGTTCGTTTTAAAAAGAAAGTAGAGCATGATGTGAGTGCTGAAAAAATCACATTGAGCCTGAAAAATAAAACTGAGTTCACTGCTGCTAACATTGGTGAAGCAACAGCAAGCTTTGAAGTAATGAATCCTGAGTTACTCATTTGTACTCTTGATCCAAGTGCTAAGCTTGATATTGAAATCAACATTGCGAAAGGCCGTGGTTATGTTCCTGCAGAGGACAACAAACCAAAGGATGCACCATTTGGCTACATTGCTACTGATGCCATCTTTACGCCAATCAAAAATGTAAAGTACCTGATTGAAAATACCCGTGTGGAACAGCGTACTGATTTTGAAAAATTAGTAATGGATGTAGTAACTGATGGTACTATTCATCCGGAAGAAGCTGTAAAGCAGGCAAGCCGTATTTTGATTCAGCACCTGATGATTATTACAGACGAAAATATTACGTTTGATAATAAAGAAGAGAAGAAAGAAGATGTAGTAGATGAGCAAATGCTGCAATTACGTAAAGTGCTGAAGACTCCATTGGAAGACCTCGATCTTTCAGTTCGTGCCTTCAACTGTCTGAAAGCTGCGAAGATCAATTCATTAAGTGAGTTGGTACAGTACGAGCAGGAAGACCTGATGAAGTTCCGCAACTTTGGTCAGAAATCTCTGGCTGAAATTGAGCAGGTGTTAGGCGAAAGAGGCTTACACTTCGGTATGGATCTTCACAAAATGGGATTGGATAATATCGATTAAGCAGCCCCTCTAAATCTCCCCCGAGGGGAGACTTGAAAGGCAACAGTATAAGTATTTAGGAAAAGGCTGTAATTCCTGACACGGTACAGCTTATTAATAACAAGGATTTGATGTTGGGTTAATTTTCAAATTGTCCAATTTTCAAATTATCAAATTCAAATGTCATGCGTCACGGAGACAAAATCAAAAATCTTAGTCGTACCGCTTCTCACAGAAAAGCGTTGCTGACTAACCTCGCAATCGAGCTGATTCAGCACAAGCGTATTGTTACAACCTTAACAAAGGCAAAAGCATTGCGTACATGGATCGAGCCACTGATTACAAAATCAAAAGACAACTCAACACATTCACGTCGTGTTGTGTTCAGCTATTTACAGAATAAGGAAGCGGTTACTGAACTGTTCAGCACAGTTGCAGAAAAGATCGCCAGCCGCCCCGGTGGTTATACACGTATCCTGAAATTGGGTATCCGTGTGGGTGATAACGCAGAAAAAGCCATGATTGAACTGGTTGATTTCAATGAAATCTACGGTAAAGGAAAAGGTGAAGCTGCTGCTCCTGCCAAGAAAACACGTCGTGCCGGTGGTGCGAAGAAAAAGGCTGAAGAAGCTCCTGCTGCTGAAACTACAGAAGAAAAAACAGCTGAATAATAGCAATGTTGAAAAAAATCTGATAAAGAGGCGGGACAATTGGTTCTGCCTCTTTTATTTTGCATACTAATTATGACACAACCACACAAGCCAACAGGAATTCAGACAGCTATCTTGATGCTGGAAGACGGAAATGTTTTTTACGGTAAAGCTTTTGGAAAAATCGGGACTGCAACCGGTGAAATTTGTTTCAATACCGGTATGACAGGATACCAGGAAGTATTTACTGATCCCAGCTATACCGGCCAGATCATCATTATGAACAATGTGCATACAGGTAACTACGGCACATTTGTGAAAGATGTAGAAAGCAACAGTGTAAAGATTAAAGGACTGATAGGACGTAACCTGGAAGACCGTTACTCAAGATATTATGCTGATCATTCTTTACAGCAATACTTAGAAGCACAGAATATTGTGGCGATTGAAGATGTAGATACAAGAGCTCTTGTGGCACATGTGCGTACGAAAGGTGCTATGAACTGTATTATATCATCTGAAACAATGGATGAAGCAAAACTGAAAGATGAGTTAGCAAAAGTTCCATCGATGGAAGGGTTGGAATTAGCAAGTACCGTGAGCACCAAAGAAGCATTTACAATGGGTGACGAAAAATCACCTGTACGTATTGCTGTGATGGATTTTGGTACAAAGCTGAATATTTTACAGTGCATGGTTGATCGTGGCGCTTTCCTGAAAGTATTCCCTGCTAAAACGAAAGTGGATGAATTAAAAGAATTCAATCCAAACGGATACTTTATTTCAAATGGTCCCGGCGACCCTGCAAGCATGGACTATGCAATTGAAACAGTGAAAAATATCATCAGCGAAAAGAAGCCAACCTTCGGTATTTGCCTGGGACATCAGTTGCTTGCTTTGGCGAATAATATCCCCACTTTTAAAATGCATCATGGGCACAGAGGATTGAATCATCCTGTAAAGAATATGATTACAGGCTTATGTGAAATCACTACACAGAACCATGGCTTTGGTGTTGATCCGGAAGCAGTACGTAAAGCTGAGAATGTAGAAATAACTCATCTGAATTTGAATGATGGTTCTATTGAAGGAATCAGGTTGAAAGATCGTCCGGCTTTCTCGGTGCAACATCACCCCGAAAGTACGCCTGGCCCGCACGACAGCCGCTACCTGTTCGATGATTTTATACAAATGATTCAAAAGAGTTTAAATTAATAAGAAGCCCCGACCGAAACGTTGGGGCTTTTCATCTGCAGTTGTTTCTTATATTTATATTATGAAGAAGATCGCCATCATTAACGGCCCCAACTTAAATCTGCTTGGTAAAAGAGAAACAGATATTTATGGAAATAAACCATTTGAAGATTTTTTAAATGAGTTGAAAGCGAAATTTCCAACTGTCGAGTTTCATTATTACCAGAGTAATGTAGAAGGTGAGTTGATCAATGAACTGCAGCGTGTGGGTTATTCATTTGATGGAATTGTATTCAACCCTGCAGGTTATACGCATACTTCTGTAGCTATTGGCGATGCCATTGCTGCTATTAAAACTCCTGTAGTTGAAGTGCATATCTCTAATGTACATGCAAGGGAAGATTTCAGAAAGCTTTCTCATGTAAGCGGAAAAGCAGTTGGGAGTATTTTTGGGCTGGGGCTTAAGGGGTATGAATTGGCAGTGACATATCTGATACAATAAATTTACTTTTTTAGCAATGGAATTTGCTGGTTGAAATACTTGTTTAGAATAATTCTGAAAGTATTGGGTGAGAAGAGGCTATCGGATATCTGGCTGTAGTCCTGATCAGGGAAATAAATGGCCGAAAGAATTTTATATTTATTATCGACGGAGTATTTATTCAGATCAAACATTCTATATCCGTGATCGCCCTGTACAATGATAATTGCAGGGCGTTGATTCCCTTCTCTGATTTTTGCTGTTAGATTTATGATAAACTTTCTTGTATATTCCAGTTGTGACAAATAGGTTTCATTAGAAGAGTAATCATTGAGATAAGTTTCATAAGTCCAGTGAATTACATTTCCTTCCCTGTTAAATTTATAAGGGAGATGTGGAAGAAAAAAATGCCCATAAAAAAATTTGGGTTTATTTGCCTGCAAAAGTAATGAAGAGTCAATTAAATGAACAATCTCTTTTGTATAAGCAACTTCTTTTTTAATTGTGGAATTCAGATCTCCAATAAATTTTCGTTTATAAAGATTGGTATAGTTCCAGCTCAAGTCTTCCTTTATCCTGTTGAAAAATGTTTGCTTTCGTATCATATCTTCAGGAGTATTCCAGTCTAAATAATTTCGAACAAGAGATGGTTTTTTTTTCACGTCAAAAATACTGGCGTTAATAAAGTTGTATCCGTTAGTCTGCAGAAAAGGGATAAGCTTATTATCAGTAAGATTATCTCCGACAGCATTGAGTTCTTTAAATGTAAAATCAGCAGTATTGTTTGAATGAAATTCATTTAAACCCAAAAGAGAGTAAAGAGAAGGCACAGTATAAGGAAATTGACTTGTTGCATTGGAGGAAACCTTAAACCCCAGGTTGGTTAAGCTGCTGTCTAAAGCCGTATTGTCATAGTTAAACAGTGTTTTCAACGATTTGCTGCTTGGGTGCTCATCAAAAATTAAAAGATAGATGTCAGGTTTTAACTCATTTGATATGTTCACCTGTTTTAATTGCACTTCATTTGTTATCTGAAGTGAGTTTCTCGATTTGAGTTTTTCAGGGCCAATGCCTGCAAGCCTGATTATATCAAATGCAAGTAAGGATAGGAAAGTAATTGATAAAAAGAGATGTGTTGTATAAAAGTTTTTTTTGTTTTTGAAAAGCTGTATATGAATATATGTGATCAGAATAAACAGGAGTGGAATAAGCACCGAGTATTTAAACAAAAAGTGGAGATACGGGAGATCTTTAAATTCTTTTATAAGAGGACCGGTAAAAAAATAGATGCAAAGCAAAACTGTAGTAATGAGTGAGGCTTTTTGTAAATCCTTCAGTAGTAACCGGTAAACCAGTATTAACAAAAGCGGCGCAGTTAACCATACTGCTATTGACCAGGATAATTTACTAAAATCAGTAAGCCCCAAAAAATCAACATAGTTGTGAATTATAAAAAACAATGGGACTAAAAAACAATGCAGGGGAGCGGGCCATATTTTTTTCAGGTATTGCATTTAAGCCGGTTTTCAATTTGTTATTTCTGCTTTGTAATCTTTTCAGTCTTTCGGATTGTTTCCTTTTGTTGAGTAACAAGTGTGCTGCTGTCTTTTAGTAAGGGCAAACCCGCAGCAAAATATTTGTTTAATACAATTCTGAAAGTATTTACCGGAGAGAGTGAATCGTATAGCATTTCATATTTCTGATCAGGAAAATAAACTGCATTGAGATTCTGAAATGTATATCCTGCTTTATTCCCTTCGGATGTTCTGTATCCATGATCGCCTTCAACGATGATGATTGTATTCTTTTTATTGTGCTGTTGTATATAAGCAACAAGTTCTTGAATCACTTTGTCTGCAAAAACAACCTGGTTAAAATAGGCTTCTGCATCATCTTCTCTATGTTTGATAATTGTTTGCTCAGCTGTTTTTACTTTTCCGGTGCTGTCAAACGTATAAGGTTCATGAGGAAGCATAAAATGCCCATAAATGAATTTCGGGTGGCCGGTTTGAGAACAGGAATTTTTGATCAGCGCTTTAGTAGTATCAAAAAGCAGTTTCTTTTCATTATTTCTTACATCAATGATCTGCATCTGCTGTTCTTTTATAAAGCCAATATCAATTTTAGAATAATTCCAGAAAACATCCCTGTAAATACGGCCGGGCAGAGTTTTATAATAGTAATGACTTTCTTTGAGGCTGTTGAAGTAAGATACTCCCGGCCAATCTGGGTTTGCATAGGAAACAGGTTGATAACTTTTCGTTTGATATCCTTCTTTCTTCAGAATTGAAAAAAGCGAATTGTTGAGGATGGAGGCTGAACCCCAGAAATATGCTTTAGGATCATTCATAACCGGAGCAATCCAGTTGGGCAGATAATCCATGTTGAATGTACTGCTGAGTGAATGAATGGTCCAGTTGTAATTTGCTTTTGCATCAGCAGCAACATAAAAACCATGCTGCAGAAGGAATGTATCAAGCTTGTAATTATTCTTTCCAAAATTTTCCTGCAAACTTTTTGATGATGCCATGGCATCAAATACAAGAAAATAGATATCAGGCTTTAAGGAATCAGGTGTTATTTGCAGTGGGTTATATTCATTAAAAGCGTTAAACCGGAAGTCAATGAGATTGTGAACGCTTTTGTCCAGCCTGTATCTTTTAACACTGTTTGGGATTTCCGATAAAATCAAAATCACAAAAAGCAGGTTCAGAAACAGGTAAAGTTCAGCGAAGCTGCTTCTTCTTTTACGCAGGTAGATTAACAGGATCACAAACAACAGCACAAGTATTGGTAATATACCTGTGAACTTAGTAAGAAACGGAGATAGGTTTAACTGCTTCAAACTATCGTGCAGATAGCCAAAGCTGAGGCATATGAGACAGAAGAAAAATGTAAAAATTGCAGCTTTTGCCCCATTTCTGAAAAGCAGGAAGCTTATAGTCAACACAACGAGTGTACCTGTTACGATAAACAGAAAATTAACAAGCAGGAATTTTACACTGAGAAAGCCGAATAATTCATTGTACCCGCTGTAAATAAAAAAAACAGGCAGTAACAGCAGAAAGAACGGCCAGGCTTTGAGAAATGTTTTTACTTTTTGGTAGAACAGGTTCATACTGCTATTTTTCTCCCGGTAATGTATAAGGAATGAAAATACTGCTATCTTTTAATAAAGAGAGATTTGATGAAAAGAATTTATTCAGCACTGCACGAAAGCTGTTCACAGGGCTGATAGAGGGGTAAAGATTTTGGTAATCTTCATCAGGATAATAAATACTATTCAGGTTATCGTAGATCATATACCCTTTTTCACCGTAGATATTGCGGTATCCATGATTGCCTTCGAGGATGATGACTGTATTTTTTTATTACTGGTTTTAATGTGAGAAACAAGCCCGTTAATGAGATTATTTGCAAATTTCACCTGCTCAATAAAAGCCTGCTGCTGTTCTGCTTCAGATAGCTGTATTGTTTTTTCAACCGGCTTTAGTTTTCCTGTGCTGTCAAATATATACGGATCATGCGGCAATTGAAAATGGGCATATATAAATTGAGGTGAACTTCTTTTTAATGAGCAACTGTTTTTTACAAGATCAGCGGTCATATGCAAATCGTCTTCCGCCTGTTTATTTCTTTTCGCATACTTTGAAAGTGTAAAATCAGCAATGATTCTCAGCTTTAGTCTGGAAAGATTCCAGCCCAAGTCCCTATAAATACGTCCCGGCAATGTTTTATAGAAGTAATTCATGTACAGCATATCCTTGAAAAAGAGATTCCCTTTCCAGTCTTTATTAGTGAATGAGATTGACTGATACTGAGAAATGCTGTAACCTTCTTTTCTCAGAATTCTTGTTAAAGAATTGTCGACAATTGATGAGGCAGCTTTGAAATACATTTTCGTTTCATCCTGGTAAAAATCAACCCTAGGTGTGTAATCCATATTCAACGTACTGCTGACTGATAATACAGTGAGGTTATAATTACTCTTTGAATTATGGCTGATATGGAAGTTTTCATTGAGCAAAAAACTATCCAGCGAACTGTTGTCATAGTTCCAGCTTGTTTTCATTGCTTTGGTTGACGGCATGGCATCAAACACAAGGAAATAGATATCCGGTTTGGCTGAATCAGAAACCTGTATTTGCGGATTGAAACTGTTAAATGCGTTGAACCTGTTATCAAGAAGGTTATTTCCTTTTTTAAATTTACTGAAATTAATAACTGCATCTGCAATTTCATAAGCAAGCAGAAATAAAAGGAGCAGGTTTAGGAATTGAAACGAGCGGATAAATAAGGACTTACTCTTCTTCAAATAGATGAAAAGCATGATAAAAAGCAGTAAGAAGAAAGGAATAATAAATGTATAGCTACTGAAGAAACCTTCATGAAGCAGTTTTTTCAGAACATCATGTATTGTTCCAAATACAAGCATGAACAATAACAGCCAGAAAGTAAACAAAGCATTTTTTCCCTTCTTTCTGAATAAAGCAGCCGCAAGAAGGTATAAAACCGCAGCACAAAAAAGAACAGCAATTAAATTGAACAGAACGAATTGGAAAGGAAAGAAACCAAAGAAGTCATTATACCCGTGCGCAATGAAAAAAAACGGCAATAAAACCAGGAAGTATGGTTTCTTCTGCAGGGCCGATAATAGCTTTTCCTTCATGGTAAGCTGTGTGGTTTACTGTTGTTTCTGAAAGTGATATAACACCCTTACTGAACCCGGAACAGGTATTTTAGTTTTCAATTCAAACTGATTTTCAAAAACAGTTTGAAAATGATCCTCAGTATAGTTTTCAAAAATATCCTTTCTCCAGGTTAGCATTTCTTTCACTTTCGGATCTTCTTTTGGCACAAATTCAATCACCAACTGGCTGCATGACTCTGCAAAGAAAACAGCAAGTTGTTCAAACGATAGATTCTTTCCAATTGCAAGGTGATGAATCAGCGCCAATGCAAAACCCACATCAAATTTTTCCGACTGAAAAAAAGCAGGGCGTTCAGTATTCACCCATCCCATATCAGGAGATGGGTAAGTAAGATCAACAACCAGTGGTAAAATGTTCTTCTGCTTTTGTTTTGTAAGTGTTGTATAAAATGAATTGATACAGGCACTGTCAAAGTCTGTTGCAATAACAAGCGCTTCTTTTTTGCAGAGTAAAGAAAACTCACCTTCATTTGCACCAAGATCAATAACCGTGTTATAAGTCATTTTCTCAAGTAATGATGAAACCAGTTTCTTTTTTTCCGAAAGATAGTTTACACTCAATATTGTTTCTTCGTAATAGTTATTCCAGGTTGTAGTGGTTTCAGGAACTGAAAGTCCTTTAATACAATCATACAGGCTTTGAATGATTTGCTCAATATTTTTTACGGATACCTTTCTTGTTGCTTTCGTTTCTTTTGAAGTCTTCTTTCCTGAAAGTTTTGCATGTAAATGCACATGCAGATAAACAACAGGGTTGAGCTTTGTTTTAAAAGGCAGCAGTTTTGCAGTTAACTGCGCAGGAATTCCATCAGGATAACTCAGTAATAATTTATGCACTTCAAGACCCTTATGTGCAACAAGCAGCAATGGATTGAGAAAGCATTCACAAAACTGGCGGTAGGCAATCCATGATTCACCTTGTTCATATGTTTCAAACGAAATGGTATCTATCAGCTTTGCTTTACCATCAACAAACTGAATATTTGTATGCGAAGCATCTTTTAAGATCATTCCTTTTTTCAGAGATGCTTTACAAATTGAAAGTGTAGCTAATGCAGCATCCTTCAACTGTTCAAAACTCCATTCCCATGCATAAGAGATAAAGGGAATCTGTTGCGGTTGTAATGTTTTATACCAGTCAGTTCTCCCTGTATGATTATCATTTACTTCTGTAAACGGGAGCAGTAAGTTTTGTTTGATTAATTCTGCAGCAAGCCCTGATGATTGCAGCTGGTCATAATGCGGCTGATAAACAGATGAGACAAACCTGTAAACAGTTCCATCTTTTTCATAAATAAATCCGGATGGATCACGGAACGAAGCAGGATGATGATTAATCAGTTGATTCATTCTTTTCTTCTTCTGTTTCCGGTTTTGGTTTACTGAAGAAACTTTTGATCCGGTTCCATGCACTCTTGAAATAAAACAATGCACCCAATGCAGCAGCAATGATCACCTCTATCAGGTAACTGCCGCTTCCGGGATCAAGGTATAATAACTGCATCATAAGTAACGTAGATTGGTCTTTGGCGTTAATGCAAGCAAGGTCTCGTAAATCAGGTGAATGGTATTTTCAACATCACTCTTATGCAGCATTTCAACAGTAGTATGCATATAACGTAAAGGAATACTGATCAGAACCGAAGGGCAACCATCATTCGCATAGGCAAATGAATCGGTATCTGTTCCTGTACTGCGGCTCAAGGCACGCCATTGAACATCAATTTTTTTCTTTTCTGCAATATCAGCTACAAAATCGAGAAGCTTATTGTGAACTGCAGGTGCAGTTGCAAGCGACGGACCTTTGCCACAACTGATATCTCCTTCAACGATCTTACTGATCATAGGAGTGGTTGTATCATGTGTTACATCAGTTACAATCGCAACATCCGGTTTAATTCTGCGGGCAATCATTTCTGCTCCCCGTAACCCGATTTCTTCCTGTACAGCGTTTACAATATATAATCCAAAGGAAGTTTCTTTTTGTTTTCTTTCAGCAGCCTCGCCACTTCAGCAATCATAAAACCACCAATGCGGTTATCAAATGCACGGGCAATATAATAGTCATGCGCCAGTTCATCAAAACCTTCTTCATAGGTAACAACACATCCTATTTTAATGCCTAATGCTTCTACTTCTCTTTTCGTTCTTGCACCGCAATCAAGCCATAGATTATCTACTTTAGGTTGTGGCTCTTTTGCATCAGGGCTGCTGTGGCGTGTGTGAATAGCGGGCCATCCAAACACAGCTTTCACCATTCCTTTTTTACCGTGGATCAATACACGTTTCGCAGGAGCAATCTGGTGATCAACACCTCCATTGCGTTTTAAGTAAATTAATCCATCAGAGGTAATATAATTTACAAACCAACTGATCTCATCAGTGTGTGCTTCTATCACAACTTTAAATGAGTGTTCAGGATTTAGCACACCAACTGCTGTTCCATAGGAATCAGTAAAATGCGTATCGATATATGGTTTGATATATTCAAGCCAAACTTTCTGTCCGCTGGTTTCAAAACCAACAGGAGAATGGGTATTATGATAATTTTTCAGAAAGTCGAGTGAGGCAGCGGTGAGTATTGATTTCTTCTTAGTTGTTTTTGTTGCTTTTGCCATCGTTCATGGTTTTAGCAAATGTAATTAAAACAGGAGGAATAAACTCAACAGGGAAGAAAGGATCAGCACACCGTCAACCCAACCGAGATAAAAAGATCATTGTCCTGCCGTTTTGATTCCCGCAGCAGATAGATTAGTACCAGGCCCGGAATGATTTGCAGCAGATGAGCAGAATTGCTGAAACGGTATGCAAGAAACACAACGGTGAAGAGATAAATCAAAACATTGATCAGAAAGAAAACAGTAAACTGTTTTTCATTCATCAGGTTGGCCGGAGTATGTACGCCCGATTCAAAATCACGGAGTTTATCCCTGTAATCAAAGATCATCGTGGCTAATGCTACCAGCAGAATACGGCTGGCAAAAAGAAAAATTTCATTCAGCTCCGGTTCAACATGAAAGAAAGCCAGTGGCAGCACAACAGTGGCATACGACCATACAAAGCCGATAAAATAGCTTTTGATGAATGTAAGATAAGAAGGAAGCTTAATGGGTTTCTTTAACAGCAGCGGAGCCGTATAGCTTGCGTTGATCAGGATTGAAATAAGAATAAGTACTGTAATCTCTCTGATCTTCCACCAGAACCAAAGCATAGCCAGCAGTGTAAGCAGGTTAAAAATTAGCGTAAAGGTTTTTGTTCTGTGAAACCATAGCAATTGATCTGTTGATGTGCTTTTTTGTGCGGCTAAAGTAAAATGCACATTATAGCTTAGCAGGGTTGCAAAGAATACAAAAGAAATCAGCGTAAGAGGATAATCAAAAAGGGAATAGAACATCTTTGTCTGCACACATAATGCAGCTGCACATAATGCAATAACAATATGATGGAAAAAGAAAAAGCGGAAGATGGCTTTCATCTGCCTGCAAATAGTTTATAAAGGAAAAGCAATCACTGCGGTTTTGAGCGTATCACTTTTGTTGCCAGCCTTATCTTTTACAACAAACCGGAAGTAAGAAGTGTCTTTCCGTGGTGGGCAGGCAGGGCCTCCTAATAATGCGTATCCTTCAACATTAAGTGTTGAAAAACGAACCCTGAATAGAACCTTCTGGTTAGATGAATTAGGGTAGTCAGGAATTTTATAATCAAGATTGGTGAGGATTGAGTTTCCCGGACAAGGGACGTTGGCAGCATCTACTTTCTGAATGAAAATACTATCTTCCACATCACCTTCCTTATCAGTTACTTCAAAATCAATTTCAACGGCTGATCCGGTTCCATTTAACGTAGTAATGGTACCCACTGTCAGATCTTTGATCTTTAATTGAGGTTTTGTTTGATATTTATCTTTTTTACATCCAGCAAGGATACCGGCAAATAGGAAAAGAAATAATAGTTTTGCTCTCATTCGGAATTGTTCTTATTTCAAATTTAAGCATTAATACAGCATTAAAAAATTGATTCCTCCTTTTGTTAACAATCTTTTTGAAGTAAATGCCGCTAATTTCAACACGGCAGCACATAATGCATTCCGTTTTCAATATGAAAACAGTGCTGTTTATCAGTCATTCTGTAAAGCATTGAAGATTGATGCGGAGCAAGTACCCGCTGATCAGCAGATCCCTTTTTTACCGATCGGATTTTTCAAAACGCATAACGTAGTGTCAACCACTTTTCAGCCGGAAGCTGTTTTTGAAAGCAGCGGCACATCACAAACCATTCAGAGTAAACATGCTGTCAAAAGCCTTGCTCTGTATGAAGATTCTTTTTTCAATGCGTTTCAACTGCAGTATGGAAACCCTGAAAACTGGTGCTTTCTCGGGCTGCTGCCTTCTTATTTGGAACGCAGTCATTCATCATTGGTATATATGGTAAAGCGCCTGATGGATGAAAGTCAGCATCTCAACAATGGGTTTTATCTTAACGAATTTGATAAATTGTATGATACACTGAAACTTCTTGAAACAAACGGACAGCAAACGATGTTAATAGGGGTAACATTTGGTTTGCTTGATTTTGCAGAGAAATATCAACTGCATTGTTATAACACAACCATTATGGAAACCGGTGGAATGAAGGGCAGGAGAGAAGAGTTGACAAGAGAAGAAGTACATCAGTTACTTAAGAAAAGTTTTGGGGTAAAGACAATTCATTCTGAATACGGAATGACGGAACTGCTGAGCCAGGCTTATTCAGCAGGAGATGGATTGTTTCATTGTCCGCCATGGATGAAAGTACTGGTAAGAGATGAAGATGATCCCTTGCAGATGCATACAGTTGGGAAAGGTGCATTAAATATTATCGACCTTGCTAATTTGTATTCCTGTTGCTTTATTGCAACCGATGATGTGGGCGAAGTGTATGAAGATGGCAGTTTCAGGGTGTTGGGCCGAATGGATAACAGCGATATACGTGGATGCAGCTTATTAGCTTTATAATTGACTATGCTTACAGAAAAGTTACAGATGTTTCAGAACCGTTTAGCGAAAGTGTATAAACACCGGAGCAAACAGGCGAAGCGTATGCATATATCCTGTTACCGTTTGTATGATAAGGATTTGCCGGAGTTTCCCGTAAGTATTGATATTTATGGAGAGAAAGTTTGTTTGAGTGAATACAGGGCCAAACATCATTTAACGGAAGATGAACATATGGATTGGCTGAATGGTACAGCAGCAGTTATTGCTGATGTACTGCAGGTTGATGATGAACATATTTATACGAAGGAACGCCGAAGGAAAACAGATCGGTTATCACAATACCAGAAGGTAAGTGAAGAGAAGGAGTTTTTTGAAGTGGAAGAAAATGGACTGAAGTTTTTAGTCAATCTTTCTGATTATCTTGATACAGGTTTGTTTCTCGATCACCGCATTACAAGAAAAATGCTGATGGATGAATCCAAAGGGAAAAAAGTACTCAACCTCTTTGCTTATACAGGATCGTTCAGTGTATATGCGGCTGCAGGAGAAGCTGAGGAAGTAGTTACTGTTGATCTTTCTAACACTTATATCGATTGGGCAAAAAAAATTTTGAAGCAAATTTTCTTGTCGATCACCGGAAGTACAAATTTGAAGTGGCTGATGTAAAGCAATACCTGCAAACGCTTACACCCAATACATTTGATCTTGTGATCATGGATCCGCCAACCTTCAGTAACAGTAAAAAAATGAAGGATTTCCTGGATATTCAGAAAGATCATGTTGAACTGATCAATCAGACATTCAGGGCTATGAAAACGGGTGGGGTTTTGTACTTCAGCAATAATGCAACAAGGTTTGAACTCAATAAAGATGCTATCGAGGCATCGGTGATCAATGATATAACCAAGGCAACCACTCCCTTTGATTTTGAGGGAAAACTCAGGCGCTGGTGCTGGAGAATGATCAAATAAGCCATAATTCATGCTTATTTTCAGTTATTATCTGAAAATCAATTCTTTTTGATTGGATTTTACAATGAAAATCCCTAATTTTTCGTTTCAGTTTAATATCCTACAATCCAATTCTATGAAACCAGTACTTTCTTCATTCAAGGGAAATCCCCGTCTTAAGCAGATTCTCGCATTTTCGGCAGTTATTCTTGTTTTATTTGTTGGCATTGCTGTGAACTATATCATAGAGTTGAAAGTTCTTCATTCGGTTCAGGATCACAATGCAAAAAACGACTCAGTTATTCTGCAGCAAAAGTATCAGCAGGTTGTAGAAAAGACGATGTTTTTGATTTCACAGGCAGATCACAGTCTTGAACGGTTTATTCAAACCGGCGATTCAGCAAAGCTGGAAGAATTTAAGAACAACAGCACAATCGTTGGGGGAAACCTAGAATTGATAAAGACAAGCTATGCGGTGTATGTTCCAAAATACCTGGTTAATATTTTTATTCATAAAGCAAAAAACAGGCTTGCACTTAATAACGAAATTCTTGAAACATACACTGCCAAAGGAGCAGGGAAAGCATTGGAGATTTTAAATGGCGGAGAAAACAAACGGAATCTTTCAGAGCTTTCTTATGGAGCACAAGAGTTGGTGAACACAATGAGTTCAAAAATTTCCTCATTGAATCTTGCTATTGCCTCAGAAAGAACATCCATGCTGAACCTTGATAAGAAATGGAACCTGATCTCTTTGGTTTTTATGCTGCTGATTGCTTTTCTGGTGTTATATAAAATGATTGAAACAAACCGGTTAAATAACAGTCTTTCCATTGCTGTTCAAAAAGAACACAGTGCATTGATGGTAAAAGATCAGTTTATTTCAAATGTTACACATGAATTACGTACACCTTTAAATTCCATTATCGGTTATACAAACCTGCTGCTGAAAAAAGATCATAACCAGGAAACAAAGCAATGGATCTATGCCATGAAAGTTTCCGGCAACCTGTTGATGGAAGTAATCAATGATGTACTCGATTATTCTAAACTTGAATCAGGCTATATACAGTTTTCAAAAGAACCATTTGCGCTGAATGATGTATTGAGTAACCTGAAGAACGTAATACAAAACCGTGCAGACAGTAAAAATCTGCTGTTAATTATTGAAAAAGATGAGCAGGTGCCTGTTCATTTGCTGGGCGATGAAAAGAAACTGATGCAACTGCTTGTGAATTTAACCGGTAACTCCATCAAGTTTACAGATAGCGGAAGTATTAAAGTACAGGTGAAACTGGGAAAAATAACTGAAGGAAAAGCATGGCTCCAGTTTATTGTTTCTGATACAGGAATTGGTATTGACGAAAAGAAAATGCCTCATATTTTTGAACGTTTCTACCAGGTTGATTCAGGCTTGCAGAAAAAATACTTTGGTACGGGTCTTGGCTTACCTATTGTAAAACAACTGGTGGAAATGCAGGGTGGAACTATTACAGCTGTTTCTTCACCGGGTATGGGAACAAAGTTTGAAGTGCTGTTACCCTATTTCATTGATACTGATGTTGAAATACATTCGTTGGTAGAAGAAATTGAAGTAATTGAAGAAGATGATGAAAGGAATGAGCAGCTGAAAATTTTAATAGTAGATGATAATGAAATGAACCGTGATTTACTTGGCTTCATTTTGAAAGAACATAATTATTCATTTGAAAAAGCAGAAAATGGATTGGTTGCGTTGAAAATGCTGAAATATAACAGTTACTATTTTATCATCATGGATGTACAGATGCCGCACTTAAATGGCATTGAAACAACAAGGAAAATCAGGGCTGAATTAAAAATACAGACTCCGGTTATTGGGCTAAGTGCATTCAGTCAGCCCGAAGAACAGCAGGCCAGTATTCATGCAGGGATGAACGCTTATCTCACCAAACCAATTGATGATGTAAAATTATTTGAACTGCTGGAATATTATAAAGACTGGAATGCATTGCCAACTCCTTCGCAGTTGAAACTGATCAACATTGAATACCTCGAACGCATAACAGGAGGCAGTAAAGAATATGTAGAAGAAGTGCTGTTGAAAGCAGCTGATCTGTTACCAACTGAAGTGAAAAAATTGCAGGATTCATTTGCTGCTGAAGATGCTGAACGGGTAAAAGAAGTGGCACATAATATGAAAACCACACTGGGAATTTTGGGTGTGAAGGAAGTTGTTTCGAATAAGGTAAGACAACTGGAAAAAGCTGATATAACGAAACCTTCTGAAAAAGAACAAATGAGTGTATTGGTGGCAGAATTAGATCATTCAGTCAAAATTGTACTGGAAGAATTAAAAGAATATTTAAACGCTGCCTGAATTTGACCGGCACGAAAATGTAAACAGGAAATGAGCAATTCGTCATCTTCCACTACATTTACAGAAACGATTGTGTTATGAACAAAGTTGTTTCAAATGCCAGTGAAGCAATCAATGATATTTCTAATGGAGCAACTCTCATGCTCGGTGGATTTGGATTGTGCGGTATTCCGGAAAATTGTATTTCAGCATTAGTTAAGAAAGGAATTAAAAACCTTACCTGCATTTCCAACAATGCAGGCATTGATGATTTTGGCATTGGTTTAATGCTGAAGCAAAAGCAGGTGAAAAAAATGATCTCTTCTTATGTTGGAGAGAATGCTGAATTTGAACGGCAACTGTTGAGCGGTGAACTGGAAGTTGAACTCATTCCGCAAGGAACCTTAGCTACACGTTGCATGGCTGCAGGTTATGGCATGCCGGCTATTTATACTCCGGCCGGAGTTGGAACAGAAGTAGCCGCCGGAAAAGAAATCAGAAACTTTAAAGGGAAAGATTATTTACTTGAGTGTGCATTGAATGCCGACTATGCAATTGTGAAAGCAGGGTAGGGTGATACGATGGGGAATTTAATTTTTAAAGACACTGCAAGAAATTTTAATCCCTTAATGGCAATGGCTGGAAAAATTACCATTGCTGAAGTGGAAGAATTAGTGGAAGCTGGTATACTTCATCCAAATGAAATTCATGTGCCCGGCATTTATGTACATCGCATTTTCCAGGGAAGTAATTATGAAAAGAGGATTGAACAGAGGACTGTAAGAAAAAAAATAGCTAATTAGTTAATGTGCTGATGGGCTAATGTTTTAGCTGCACCATCGGTTTAATTTTTATGCTGATTGTAGTTTAGGTTATCAGCATATCAGCAAATTGTCAAATTATCACATTGTTTGTTATGGCTTTAACAAAGAACAAATTGCACAACGCATTGCAAGGGAATTAAAAGATGGTTATTATGTTAATCTCGGCATTGGTATTCCAACGCTGGTCGCTAATTATATTCCCAAAGGCATTCATGTTGAATTGCAGAGTGAGAACGGCTTGCTGGGGATGGGGCCTTTTCCGTTTGAAGGAGATGAAGATCCTGATCTCATCAATGCAGGAAAACAAACCATCACCACATTGCCCGGTTCAGCATTCTTCGATAGCGCCATGAGTTTTGGAATGATCCGTGCAGGTAAAGTTGACCTCACTGTTCTTGGCGCAATGGAAGTAAGTGAACAGGGTGATATTGCTAACTGGAAAATCCCCGGTAAAATGGTAAAGGGAATGGGTGGAGCTATGGATCTTGTTGCCAGTGCAAAAAATATTATTGTGGCCATGATGCATACCAATCCCAAAGGTGAAAGCAAATTACTGCCTCAATGCGCTTTGCCATTAACAGGCATAAGGTGCGTGAAGAAGATTGTCTCTGATCTCGCCGTATTAGATGTTACGCCTGACGGATTTAAATTATTAGAAAGAGCTCCCGGTGTTTCAGTTGAAGAAATAATTGCTAAGACGGCAGGGAAGTTGACGGTGGAAGGGGAAGTGCCGGAGATGGTATTTTGAGTTTAAAAGGTTAAATTTGGTTTCAATATAAAGACTATGAGTAAAACAGAACTCATTCATAAAGCAGTGAAAACACTGGAAAAATTACCTGCTGATAAAATAAGCGAGGTAAATGATTTTGCAGAATATATACTTAAAAAATTTGAAGAAGATGCTCTGCAAAAGGAATTCAGCAGTTAGTAGCAGAATCCTCTTCGTTTCAGTTTCTGGCGAAAGAAGAGGAAGCTGTATATACAGCCAAAGACCTCAAAGAAAAATACAAATGATAAAAGGCGATATTATTCTTGTGCCTTTTCCCTTCACAGATTTATCGGGAAGCAAAACAAGACCTGCACTTGTATTATATACAGACGAACGTGATGTAACAGTTGCTTTTATTTCTTCTCAGGCACAAATTGCCGCACTTACAGATATTTTGCTCAAGCCGGATGAATTGAACAGGTTAAAACAGGTTTCTGTTATCCGTTTGAGTAAGCTGGCAACTCTTGACAGAGACATTGTATTGGGTAAACTGGGCGAGCTTTCAAAAGAGCAGTTAGGCTCAGTGAATCAAAACCTGATAGCCTTATTCCAATTGGGTTAATTTGATTTGTTGACGGCAGGAAATTTTCAAGGTCACAAATTGTGACCTTGAAGAATGGAAACTTGTTTTGAGGTTGCAAAATGAAACCTCAAGAGAAAACGGGCTTGATGAAGAAACTGCAGGATTTTTTTAAGAGAGATAGAAGACCTGGTTACTTCACAAAAATTGAAAAAGCACCTTGATCAACAGACCCCACTGACAGAGAGATAGGAATCCCATTTTTCCAAACTGTAGCTACCCAATTGCCATTGCCATCACCTCTTTTACCTCCTACGTAAACATCCGAACCTAAAACAAAAACTGAAAGTGCCATTGACGATTGATTTGGAATACCTCCTAACTCAACAGGGATACCATTTTTCCAAAGCTTTGCCTTGTATCCATAAGGAACATCTTCATACCCGGCAACATAAACATCATTATTTGTAACATAAACAGAGTAAGCAATATAAGTATTTGATTGACTGGGTAATGTTGTTGCATTTCCGTTTTTCCAAAGTCTTGCTACATATTTACCTCCTAAACTTTCATTCCCTGCAACAAAAACATCTGAGCCATCAACAAAAATTGAAAGGGCTTGTGAATTATTTAAAGTTGTTAGAAGATTTGTTTCAATTTTTCCGTTTTTCCATACGACTGCCAATGCCGTAAAATTGTTATATGATGTATACCGATGTATTATTCCTGTTGCATAAACATCAGATCCCGAAACAAATATTGAATTTACATAACTGCTGCTGTCCGAAATGTCTTTAGATAAGTTAAGTCCTGCACCATTTTTCCAAACACGGGCTGTCACATTATTGTTAGTACGAATTTCTGCGCCCCCCACATATACATCTTGTCCTGATACATAAACTGATCTTGCATAAGATCCATTAGTTAAGCCTTGATTCAAGTCAGTTATATTGCCGTTTTTTAGTAGCCTTGCCTGTGTCTTACCTAAATAATTTTCATTAGCTGCTATGTAAACATCTGATCCGGAAACAAAGAGTGATTGAGGGGCATATGCAAAATCCAGAGTAGAATTTTTAGTTCCTGTCTGGTTCTTCCAAAACATACTATACCGGCTGCCATTTAGTGTTTCTATGTAGCCGGCTGAATATATTGTCGGCGTATTTTCGTTATTGCTTTTTTTGGAACAGGAAGCGGAAACTAGAAAAAAGAAAAGAGAGCTTAAGGTGGCGAAGTTTAAGAGGTAACGTATCATTATTTCTAATTATTTCAGGTACAAGAAATAGAGTATTCAAAAGTAAATACTGTATGATTTAAATAAAGGATATAACAGGTAATTATTTTTACTATTTGATATTCCTGGTTTTGCAAACTGGTCCTTTTCTTGAATTGTAATTCCTTCACCTAAGGGCTGCCGGATTGCAGCGGCACCACAGCGTAGCGGAGGTACAGCGAAAAGCCGGAACCGTTGCTGAATAATATACAAACAGACCATAGCCCCACATTTTTTCGTGTAAATCCGTGTAACCTGCCTGTCGGAAGGTAGGTTCGTGGCAAACATTTTCAAAATTTCCCCACATTTTCCGCTTTTCGACACAATCTGTACTTTTTAGTATAGATTAATCTGTACTTTTGTGTACAGATTGAATGTTGAATATTTAAGAGTAACTGATTAAACAAAATGAATCATGAGTGAAATGCTCAATACATTGGAGCAAACCGCCCTCAGTGAGTACAAGTACGGCTGGGTTACGGATATTGAAGCTGATGAAGCTCCTCCGGGACTTAGCGAGGATATTGTACGCTTTATCAGCGCCAAAAAGAATGAACCTGAGTGGATGCTCGAATGGCGGCTGAAAGCTTACCGGCACTGGCTGAAAATGACAGAACCAACTTGGTCGAATGTGCACTATCCGAAAATTGATTACCAGTCCATCAAATATTACAGTGCCCCCAAGCAAAAGGTAACGGTTAACAGCTTGGATGAAATTGATCCTGAGCTAAGAGCAACATTTGAAAAACTCGGCATTTCATTAGACGAGCAAAAACGTTTAAGTGGTGTGGCAGTTGATGCGGTAATTGATTCGGTTTCTATTGCAACAACTTTAAAACGCAATTAGCCGAGCTGGGAATTATTTTCTGCAGCATGAGCGAAGCCATCAAGGAACATCCTGAACTTATCAAAAAATGGCTGGGTTCTGTTGTACCAATGACGGATAATTATTTTACTGCTCTCAATAGTGCTGTGTTCAGCGATGGAAGTTTCTGTTATATTCCAAAAGGTGTGAAGTCGCCCATGGAATTGAGCACTTACTTCCGTATCAACGCCGAAAATACAGGACAGTTTGAACGTACATTAATTGTGGCTGAAGAATCAAGCTATGTAAGTTATCTCGAAGGTTGTACGGCTCCCATGCGTGACGAAAATCAACTGCATGCTGCGGTTGTAGAAATTGTTGCACTCGATAATGCAGAAGTAAAATATTCAACCGTGCAGAACTGGTATCCTGGTAATAAAGAAGGCAAAGGCGGTATTTACAATTTTGTAACCAAGCGTGGTATCTGTGCAGGTGTAAATTCAAAGATCAGCTGGACACAGGTTGAAACAGGAAGTGCTGTTACATGGAAGTATCCAAGTGTGATTTTGAAGGATGATAACAGCCAGGGTGAATTTTATTCTGTTGCAGTAACCAATAATTATCAGCAGGCCGATACTGGCAGCAAGATGATGCACATTGGTAAAAACACAAGAAGCCGCATTGTATCCAAAAGGTATTTCAGCGGGCTTCAGTCAAAACTCTTACCGTGGTTTAGTGCAGGTTGGTAAGAATGCAGTCAACGCAAGAAACTTTTCTCAGTGCGATAGTTTGCTGCTGGGTGATAAATGCGGTGCTCATACATTTCCGTATATAGAAGTAAAGAACAGTACAGCGCAGGTTGAACACGAAGCAACAACTTCAAAGATTGGTGAAGACCAGATCTTTTATTGTAATCAGCGTGGACTGGATACTGAAACCGCCGTTGCATTAATCATTAATGGTTTTGCAAAAGAAGTAATGAATCAGCTGCCGATGGAGTTTGCAGTAGAAGCACAAAAGCTGCTGGCTATTTCACTGGAAGGAAGTGTAGGGTAAAAACCCCTCCGCCCCTAAAGGGGGACTGTTAACACTCAAAGTGAATGTTGCAGTATAAAAATTTGGAGTTCTTTTTTTGTTGATCAGGCGATAGAACAGGAATTAAACTTCTGTTGCGTCGCACTCTTGTACTGTTGAAATTTTATTCATCAGTTGAAAAGTAAAAAATCATTGTTCAATTTATAAACAAATGCCCGACCTCCCTCTCTGCAGGAGAGGGAACGAGGGAGAGGCTTAAATCATGTTAAGTATTAAAAATTTACAGGCACGTATTGAAGAAAAGGAAATCTTAAGAGGAATCAACCTCGATATTAAACCGGGAGAAGTACATGCTATCATGGGTCCCAACGGAAGTGGTAAATCAACACTGGCTTCTGTATTAGCCGGCCGTGCTGATTATGAAGTTACCGGTGGCAGTGTTGAATTTTTAGGAAAAGATCTGTTAGAGCTTTCTCCTGAAGACCGTGCAAGAGAAGGTTTGTTCTTAGCGTTTCAGTACCCCATTGAAATTCCGGGTGTAAGTACCACCAACTTTATTAAAACAGCAGTGAATGAAGTGCGTAAGTATCGTGGTGAAGAACCAATGGATGCAGTTGCATTTTTAAAGCTGATGAAAGAAAGAATGAAACTGGTAAATATTGATCAGTCATTGTTAAGCCGTTCATTGAATGAAGGGTTTAGCGGTGGTGAGAAGAAGCGGAATGAAATTTTCCAGATGGCCATGCTTGAGCCAAGACTGGCAATATTGGATGAAACAGACAGCGGCTTGGATATTGATGCACTCCGTATTGTAGCTGAAGGTGTAAACAAACTGAAGTCGAAAGACAACGCAACATTAGTGATTACTCACTATCAGCGTTTACTTGATTACATCGTTCCTGACTATGTACACATTCTTTACAAAGGACGTATTGTAAAAACTGGCGGAAAAGAACTGGCATTGGTACTGGAAGAAAAAGGATATGATTTTATTAAAGAAGAATTGGGCGAAGAAGTTGAAGCCTGATAATGCCCTGGCTGCAGGGAATTAAATTAAGAATCAATCAGGTTGCTGAGCAGCCTCACGGAAAAGACTAAAAGTTATGTCAGAATTAAAGGAACTAATAAACGATAAATACGCCGAACAGAAGTTCAGTGGAAATGGTGCTTTGCAAAGTCTCAGCAACAAAGGCTTTGAAGCATTTGCTGAACTGGGCATCCCTACTGTAAAGCATGAGGAATGGAAGTACACAAGGATCAGCAGTGTGCTTGGTAAAGATTTTTCATACGCAACTAATGCGACAGTTATTACTGAAACAGATGTGAATGAATTTCGTTTGCCGGGAAATGAACATGCGAATGAACTGGTATTTGTAAATGGAATTTATCAATCGAAGTTATCAACCATCCGTTCATCAGCTGATGAACTGGTGATTATGCCGTTGAGCGAAGCTGCAAAAGGAGAATACAAATCGATTGTAGATAATAATCTTGGTCACAGTGCATCTTATCATAAAGACGGCATCAATGCATTGAACAATGCATTTGCACACCAGGGTTTGTTCATCTCCATCAAAAAAAATAAAGCTGTTGAACATCCATTGTACTGTTATTATATCAATGATGCAAGAACGGTAAGTGTGTTTTCCCAGCCACGTACATTGATTCATGTAAATGTAAACGCAGAAGTGAAACTGGTGGAAGAAGAAGTAACACTTGGCAGCAGCGATTCCTTCATCAATAAGATTTCAGAAATAGTAGTGGAAGAAAACGCACAGGTTCATATTTACAAAATACAGAACGAAGACAGTCACAGCAGCTGTGTAAAAACAACGCATGTGCGGCAGGTGGGAGTGAGTAAAGTGAATTCAGTAACCATTACACTGAATGGCGGAGTGATCCGCAATAATCTCAACTTCATTTTAGAAGCACCCGGTTGCGAAAGCAATATGTATGGTTTGTATTGTGTAAAAGGAAGTACACATGTTGACAATCACACCATCGTGGATAATCAGATGCCCAACAGTTTAAGCAATGAATTGTACAAAGGGATTATTGATGAAAATGCTACAGCTGTCTTCAACGGGAAAATATTTGTACGCAAGGATGCACAGAAAACAAATGCTTACCAGAGTAATAAGAATGTATTGTTAAGCGATACTGCCACCATCAACACTAAACCTCAGCTGGAAATTTTTGCAGATGATGTAAAATGTTCGCATGGATGTACGGTTGGCCGTTTGGATGAAGAAGCCTTATTCTATTTGCGAGCAAGAGGTATTGGTGAAAAAGCTGCAAAAGCTTTATTGCTGCATGCGTTTGCAGGTGAAATACTCGATAAGATTGAACTGAAACCGATCCGTGATTATGCAGACAGGATCATTTCTGAAAGACTTGATTTTGAGAATCAACTATTAACAGATTAACTATGCCGAATACAGCCCTTTATATAGCATTTGATGTTGAGCTGATCAGGAAACATTTCCCTGTGCTGAACAGGAAAGTGAAGGATAAGCCATTGGTTTATTTTGATAATGCTGCTACCACGCAAAAGCCGCAGGCAGTAATTGATGCATTGGTGAATTACTATTCAAACTACAATGCAAATATTCACCGTGGTATTCATTCGCTGGCAGAAGAAGCAACAGCAGCCTATGAAGCAACAAGGGATACCGTGCAGAGATTTATCAATGCCGGTCATCGGGAAGAAATTATTTTCACCAGAGGAGTAACAGAGAGCATCAACCTTGTTGCCTATACATGGGCAAGAACAAATTTGAAAGCAGGTGATGAAATCATCATCAGCGGCATGGAGCACCACAGCAATATTGTTCCCTGGCAGCTGATTACAGAAATGACAGGTGCAAAGTTGAAAGTGATTCCAATTGATGATAACGGTGAATTAATGATGGAGGAATTTCACAAGCTGCTGAATGAAAAAGTAAAACTGGTTTCTGTTGTGCATGCTTCCAATTCATTGGGAACAATCAATCCCGTAAAAGAAATCATTGATGCAGCACATAAGATCGGAGCAATCGTAATGCTGGATGGCGCACAGTCAACTGTTCACCTTGATATTGATGTGCAGGAACTTGATTGCGATTTTTTTGCGATCAGTTCTCATAAGGTATACGGTCCAACAGGTATTGGTGTGTTATATGGGAAAAGAGAATTACTGGAAGCAATGCCGCCATTCATGGGTGGAGGAGAGATGATTAAAGATGTAACATTCGAAAAAACAACCTGGAATGAATTGCCTTACAAGTTTGAAGCAGGCACACCCAATATTGCTGATACAGTTGCATTGAAAGCTGCCATTGATTTTGTAGAACGTATTGGTAAAAAACAGGTTCGTCGTCATGAAGAAGAGCTGCTGCAGTATGCAACAGAACAATTAGAATCAATTGATGGCATCCGTATAATTGGAAAAGCAAAACAAAAAGTAAGTGTCGCTTCTTTTGTTGTGGATGGTGTTCATCCGCAGGACCTGGGAATTATGTTAGATAACCAGGGAGTTGCTGTTAGAACAGGTCATCATTGCACACAACCATTGATGAACCGTTTTGGTATTCCCGGTACAACAAGAGCAAGTTTTGCGATGTACAATACAAAGGATGAAATTGATGTGATGATAGCAGGATTAAATAAAGCAATTAAGATGTTGAGATAGAAGCCCCCTCTAACTCCCCAAGGGAGGATAGGATGCAGCCATTAAAGGTTTTATGAATGATTGAGTAGTTGAAATGTGAAGAGTAGAGATTTAAAGTTGATGTGGAAGAACAAATTGTTTATTAAAAATACAAAGCCCTCTCTACCAGAGAGGAGGAAATGTCAGAAGCCTGAATGAAATCAATAGCAGCAATAGAGGAAGAAATAGTTGAAGATTTTTCTCTTTTTGATACCTGGGATGAAAAGTATGAATACATCATCGACATGGGAAAGAAGCTGAAGCCTTTGGAAGATGAGTATAAAAAAGATGGAAACAAAATCAAAGGCTGCCAGAGTACAGTGTGGATGATCAGTGAGTTTAAAGATGGGAAAGTGGTTTACCGTGCTGAAAGCGATGCAGTAATTGTAAAGGGATTGGTGAGTATGCTGATTCGTGTATTAAGCGGACATGCACCACAGGAAATTATTGATGCCAAGCTGGACTTTATTGATAAGATTGGTATGAAGCAGCACCTGGCACAAACAAGAAGCAATGGTTTGTTAAGCATGGTGAAACAAATGAAATTGGACGCAACAGTTTATTTAGCACAACAACAACTCCCCCCCCCAAATGAGGGGCTAAGCAGAGCGCTTGTGACAAATGTTGAACAATACTATAGCTGATGAATGAAAGAGGAGTGTTGAAATGCTGAATTACAAAAGATAATAAAAAAACAAAGGCTCGGCCTCCCTCTCTACCGGAGAGGGAACGAGGGAGAGGCTTATGAATACAGAAGCAATAAAAGAAAAAATCATCGAGAAAGTGCAAACGGTATTTGATCCGGAGTTGCCGGTGAATATTTATGATCTGGGTCTCATCTATAATGTAGATGTAAATGAGAAAGGTTATGCGCAGATCACAATGACGTTAACAGCACCCAGTTGCCCGGCTGCACAATCATTACCTGTGGAAGTGGATCAGAAAGTAAGAGAAGTGGAAGGAGTGACAGATGTAAACGTAATGATTACCTGGACACCGAAATGGGATAAGAGTATGATGAGCGAAGTGGCAGCGTTGGAATTAGGATTTATGTAATGACTTGCCCCTGCCTTCAGGATGGGGAATAAAATAAATAATTATGGCAATGATTTCATTAGATAGTTTGATGGGCAACAGTGGTCCATCCTATCCCGAACAAATAGTAGCAGCTTATCGTAAGGAACTCGTGGATGCAGGATTTGAACAGATGATGACAGTGGAGGAAGTTGAAAAAATATTGAGCGGCAACACAGGAAAAGTGATCATGGTGGTATTGAACAGTGTATGCGGTTGCAGTGCAAGAGTAAGCAGACCGGGAGCATTGCTCAGCTTTTTCAATCATGTTGTTCCTGATGTAAAGGCAACTTTATTTGCAGGAATGGAAAAAGATGCAGTGGTGCACTTCCGTGAAAAATATCTGAACGGAGTAACGCCTTCATCGCCCAATATTATTCTGTTGAAGGATGGAAAAGTATTGCTTCAGCTGCAACGTCACCAGATAGAAACAACAGATGCAGGAAGTATTGCAGACAGTTTAATTGAAGTGTACAATAAAGAATGTACCAAGCAAACAACAGAGGAAGAACGTACTGAACTGAGAACCTATTTTACAAATGTGTACCAGGTTGATCCATTGGCAGCACAGGCTTAAACGAAAAACAACACATGAAAATAACGTCATCAGAAGAATATGGTATCCGGATGCTCATCCGTATTGCATCTGCTAATCCTGTTGAAGGATTAAGCATTCCGCAGCTGAGTGATGCAGAAGGATTGAGTGAGCCGCATGTGGCAAAGATCTGTCGTACGTTACGGATGGAAGGTTTCATTAACAGTACTCCCGGTTATAAGGGCGGATATGTTTTAGCGAAACCGGCAGAACAAATCATCATCAATCATGTATTGAAAGCATTGGGCGGAAACTTATTCGATAAAGAATTTTGCGAATCACACACTGCTGTTGGTCGTCTGTGTACCAACTCTGTTGATTGCAGTACACGTTCACTCTGGCGCATGGTACAAAGTACACTGGATAACCTGCTGGAGAAATTAACGCTGAAAGATCTGATCGTTAATGAAAAAGAACTGGAGTTAAAGTTAGAAGCAGTGTTGCAGAGGAATATGGATGAGTTATTTAATACTAAGTAGTTGATTCTTTATAAATTCAAGTTCGTTTTTAGCACAGACAGAGCTAATATCTTTAATTGTTTCTTCATCTAGAGTTTCATGATATAATAGTGAAAGTTTCCAAAGTTTTTCTTTTGGATAACTTGAAATTGAAAATTTAAATCTATCAAATTCGATTGCAAAATGGGTTTGATAATGATCATCTAAATTTGACGCTTTTCTTATACGCTTGTGCCTATAAATAAAATCTAACTTAATAGGAGGTAGATACATAAACCCATTTTTTATATCTTCTAAAATACTATATAGAGATTTAATATCTGTTGGGTTTATATCCCAATATTTGGCATTACCTGTTGTAGTCAAAGAATCACTAAATTCTATTCTTATATTCGATTCAAGATAAAGGTCATCGAATGGATTTAATTCGGTAATTCTTGCACTAAGAAGTGGAAAAATTGTTTTTTCAATTACTGTATTGAATACTTTTTCATTTAATGTCTTTTCTATACGGTCATTTATATTTTTGAGTTCTTTTTAAGCAGCTCTATCTCTTTTTTATAATCATTCTTTTCTTGAATGTCTTCTCCTTTTTTTGCCATTAAATAGATTTCCTGCCATCTATTACTGCAAGCAATAATATAATTGATAAATGATTCAATGTCACCAGCGTCAGCCTTGTTTAAAGCGGTTAGGTAACTTTTTTTATCGTTACTCTCAATTACAACCGGGGCGTATCCGTTTCGCAGCAGGTAATAATTCATAAGCAATCTTGAAGTTCTTCCATTACTATCATCAAAAGGATGTATTCGCACAAAACGGTAATGCACAAGTGATGCAAAGTGAATTGGATGTAGTTCTTTGCTTTTTTCTTCAGATCTAATCCATTCAATAAAATCCCCCATTAAAGCAGGTGTTTCTTCAACAGAAGCATAATAGAAAGGTTTCGCCATTTTCCAGGCGAACCGGATTAGGATGCGTTTTGTATTTGCCTGGTTCAATTAATCTTTTAGTAGATTGCCCATCACTCTGTTAAGCATCTTTATAATAAGGTCTTACAAGAATTGTTTGATTTATTTCTCTAATGAATTTTTCTGTAAGTATATGTTCAGGGTCTAAAGCTGCTTCTTTTACCAATCGTAATGCAACATCATGCGCCTTCATTTCTTCCAGTTCTCTTAACGAATAAGCATCGCTGCCGACTTTATCAAACATAAGGAGTAGCTGCGTGTGCCCATAAGTAAGTGTATTTCCTTCTATATGGTTGGAGTTGTAATTGAACTCAAGGCGGTACTTATTCCAGAATTTCTGTTCGAAATCAGGATTAATCGGCTGTAAGTCGTCAGCTTCTTTTTTTAATACATCAATTTGTTGTATACTGGCAGAAAGGTTCATGCCTAAAATTAAGAAAGCCATTTGAGATTTTCAGGAATTTTATATTTTCCACTCCACAATCTCATTCACCCATTCTTTCTTCAACGGGGCTGTTATCTTGATATAATTGTCGCTGTAACCTTCCATCATGGCATTCTTCGAATGTCCTTCAAACAAAACTGGTCTTGTTTGCCCTTCATGCTGCTGTGTAAAGTATTGCATCTTCATGTAAGAAAGATTGCGGAGGGTTTTGTTACGGTCGTAACGCACATTTAATGGCACAATGGGTTTGATCGTTAATGCATGTGTATTGTCACGCTCAGAATAAGTAAATACATGCAGGTAAGAAACATCTAAGGAATGAAGAAAGTCAAATGTTTCTTTAAACAGTTCATCCGTTTCACCGGGAAAACCAACAATCACATCCACACCAATACAGCAATGCGGCATCAGTTGTTTAATGAGTGCAACACGTTCAGCATATAATTCACGTTTGTAACGGCGGCGCATCATACCCAGCACCGTATTGCTTCCGCTCTGCAACGGAATATGAAAATGCGGCATGAACTTTTTGCTCTTACTTACAAACTCAATTACTTCATTGGTAAGTAAGTTCGGTTCAATAGAAGAAATGCGGTAACGTTCAATGCCCTCAACTTTATCCAGTTCCTGTATTAATGAATAAAAATTTTCTTTTTCGTCATTCGGAGATTGTTTTAAATCCCCCCTTTGGGGGGTGGGGGGGCGAAAATCGCCGAGGTTTACACCGGTCAATACAATTTCTTTGCTTCCACCTGCTGCAATTTCTTTTGCATTGCTGATCACATTAGAAATGGTATCGCTCCTGCTTTTTCCACGGGCCATGGGAATTGTACAGAAGGAACAGGTATAATCGCAACCGTCCTGTACTTTCAAAAAAGTTCTGGTACGGTCGTTAATGGAATAAGAAGCATTGAAACCGTTTACATCTTCAATTTCACAACTGCTGATCTTTGCACTGTCGCCTTTAGCAAGCTCCTGATATGTGAAGCGAGATTAAATTTTTCAGCAGCACCGAGCACTAAATCAACACCGGGAATTTCTGCAATTTCTTTTGGTTTCAACTGTGCATAGCAACCGGTTATTACCACTAAACTTTCAGGAGCTTTCCGTTGAATACGGCGAACCAGCTGGCGGCATTCTTTATCAGCATTATCGGTAACAGAGCAGGTATTGATCACATACACATCGGCCATGTCGTCAAACTCTTTCTTTTCAAAACCTTCACTCTCCATCTGACGACTGAGTGTGGAAGTTTCGGAGTAGTTGAGTTTACAACCGAGTGTGTGAAATGCGACTGATTTTGCTTCTGCCATAGTTGTTTAATTTCTTCCATCTGCACAGTTTCATGCTGTTTGTACAGAGCCTGCAAAGGTAATGAAGAATTGAAAAAGGAGCAGGATAAACTTGCGCCGATGCAGCTTTTGATCTGTCATAAAATCATTCAGCCAGTTTTGTCTTCAGCCGCTTATTTTTGCCCTCTTTTCTCTGAACCAATGGATAACCGGAATACAAAAACATATATTCTCTTTCAGCCAAAACATTTACTTACAAAACGACCTGTTTTGGAAATCAGGCAATGGATTAAAACTCCAACAGGTGTTACTTCCGGTGAGCAGCCGTTAACAAGACAGCAACTGAAAATATCTTTTCCTTCGGTAAGTGATGAAGGATTTAAAGCAATTCTGGCTTTTTCAAAACCTGAATTGCAGAAAGTGGAAGCGGCTTTGCATAATCAATCAGCTTATCACAGTAACGAAGCAGAACGGAGTGCAATGCAGAAAAAAGCAATGGTTCGATACCTGCAATCCTTACTCATGAGTTTGCGTCAGCAAAATAAAACGGTGGAATTATATCACCAGGTGAATGGTGCTTCTGCATCATCTGTACAAACAGTGAAATGTATATTGTATGCTTATCCTGTTGAACTGGCTTTTCATGTAATTATTGATGACAGCCAATACCTGCTGGATATATATGTAGTGAGAGGAAAAGAACGGATGCACTATAACGAATTTAAGCGTGTTCATTTTTTACTGGAAGCTGATTCCTGTTATTATCAACTCTCTTCCAAAAGTTATGAAGCTGCGGAATGGCTGCAGCAACAGGATGAAACCAAATGGACAACAAATGATCCGGCTTCCTTTGAACAGGTAATCAGTAAACTGAAGGAATGGGAACTGAAAGTGGATGCATCAGTCATTTCGCAAGGAGAAGAATTGATTGCAGAACCGCAGCCACAGGTAATGCTGAGCGAACTCAATAATACATTTCTAAAACTTGAACCACGCTTTGTATATGATGGATATACAGTGGATGGCCCGTTTGAAGCAGTGACCAAACAACCCGATAGCTATCGGGTCGGCAGATAAAACAATTTCCATTGTGCGTCATCAGCAAAAAGAAGAAGAGCTGGTGGAGTTTCTCCGTTCACTGCATGAAAAGTTCACCAATCAAACGAATGGGTTCTTTTATCTAAACTTTGCAGATGCACAAAAGAAAGGATGGTTCCTGAAAGTGTATCACCATTTACTGGAGATGGGAATTGATTTGCTGGGAATTGATTTGATGAAGCATTTTCGTTATTCACAGTATATAGCAGAAACAGTCATCAGCAAACAGGAAGTGGAAGGCAACTGGATTTGTTTATCAATGACAGTGAAGTTTGATAAAGAAATTATACCGCTTACCTATTTGCAGAAGAGTTTACTGAACGGACAAAAAGCCGTGATGCTGAAAGATGGAAGTCTTGGTGTATTGGGTGAAGAATGGTTAAAGCAATACGGGCTATTAATCAGGCATGGAAAGATCCGTAAAGAAGAATTACTGGTGCCGAAATGGTTGCTGATGAGTGAAGCAACGGATTCAAAACCGGATGAAGTACGATCAGCAGTGATTAAAACAGATATCAGTGCAGCATGGTTCAGCAAATGGAAGCAATGGGAAAAACAAACAGAACCATTATATCCCTTACCTGCCGGATTAACAGTTGAGCAATTGCGTCCTTATCAGCAAAAAGGATATGAATGGTTAAGATTACTTTCTGAGATTGGAGGAAGCGGCTGTCTTGCGGATGATATGGGATTGGGAAAAACAATTCAAACAATTTCTTTTCTTCTGCACCAGATTGAAGAAAACCCTTTTGAAAAACATTTGGTTGTAGCACCTGCAAGTTTGTTATATAACTGGCAGGAAGAGTTAAAGAAATTTGCTCCTTCAGTAAAAGCAATTGTATTTCATGGAGCAGAAAGAGATGAAGAAGAAATACAACAGCCCAATCAACAAATCGTCATTACCAGTTATGGTACATTGCGGCAGGATATTGAACGGTTACAGTTGCTGCAGTGGAATACAGTTGTCGTTGATGAAAGTCAGCACATCAAAAATCCGGCTGCGCAGGTAACAAAAGCAGTGTGGCAATTGATTGCAAAAACACGTATTGCATTAAGCGGAACACCGGTGATGAACGGAACAGGCGATCTCTACAGCCAGATGCATTTTTTATTGCCGGGCTTATTAGGCGCAGGTGAATTTTTCAGAAGAGAATATGCTATTCCCATTGAGCAAAAAGCTGATGAAGAAAAAGCCGCAGCTCTGCAAAAACTCATTAAACCATTTGTATTACGACGTACAAAAGAGCAGGCAGCTCCGGATTTGCCGGCCAAAACAGAATCGGTTTTGTGGTGTGAAATGGATACTGATCAGCGGGCTGCTTATGAGAGCATCAAAGAAAATGTACGAAGCAATATATTGCTTGAAATCAATGAACATGGATTGAATAAAGGAAAGATGTCGGTGCTTGCAGGTTTGATGAAACTGCGTCAGGTTTGCAACAGTTCTGAATTGCTGAAAGATGAAGACATCTTTACGTATGAAAGTATCAAAACAAAACTGCTGATTGATGAACTGAAAACAATTATTCCGCAACACAGGGCACTTGTGTTCAGCCAGTTTACTTCCATGCTTGATTTACTGGAACGGGATTTACAGAAAGAAGGAATTAAAACCATCCGTCTTGATGGACAAACAAAAGTTTCACTACGGCAGGAGCTTGTTGCAGAATTTCAACAGGAAGAAAGTGAGGTGGCTGTTTTTCTGCTGAGCTTAAAAGCAGGAAATGCCGGACTTAACCTAACTGCAGCTGATTATGTTTTTCTGTTTGATCCATGGTGGAACACAGCTGTTGAAAGCCAGGCCATTGACCGTACACACCGCATTGGTCAGCAATCGCATGTATTTGCCTACCGCATGATCTGTAAAAATAGTGTGGAAGAAAAGATCATGAAAATGGCGGCTGGTAAAAAGAAATTAGCCGAAGAACTGATTACAGCTGAAGAAGGATTTGTTAAAAGTCTGACGCTGGATGATATCCGTTACCTGCTTGAATAAAAATTTTTACAAACAGGTGGAAAAAACAATATTATTGTAAGACAAACAGAAGTTATGAAGAAAGTGCTTCCATATATTTTACTAATTGTTTTGCTGCTGGCTGCGGTCATGATCCGCCGTTGTAACAGCACAAAAAATACAACCGATAATCAAAAAGAAAAAAAGAAAACGGAAGATGTACGTAATCCCACAGAACCGAAAACGGATAACGAGAAAAGTAATTTAGATGTCTTCAGAGATCCTGAATCAGATTTTTATTTTACAAAACATGCACGCTGCCGTATGAAGTGCAGACATATTACACAGGAAGAAGTGAAAGAAATTGTACGGAAAGCTGAAGTGAATTATAAGAAGAGTGAACTGGATGCAGTGCAGGGACCGAAGTATGCATTGGAAGGATATACATCGAGAGACAATCAGCATGTGCGGATTATTGTTGCACCGAAACAAAGGCATTTAACTATTGTAACGGTGATTGATTTGGATGAAGATTGGGAATGCCCGAGTTGTAAATAGAGCGGCACGGCCCCCTCTAACTCCCCCGAAGAGGGAGAACTGCATCCGCACTAAGCTAACTTATTTGAACAGGTTAAAGAAGAGTAGGGGGGGGGAAAAAGGGGATTAAAAAATTTAGGGGGAGGGGGAGAGAAAAAAAATTGTTTAAAGAGGTGTGTGCGCCTCCTCTCTTCCGGAGAGGAGGAAGGGTGGAGAGGCCGGGAACTGCTGCAACACTGGCCCAGCTAACTTATAATGTTTAATTAATGGTGAGTGTTGGATATGGACGATTAAAGAATTTAAGTTGATATGGAAGAACAAAAAGCTAATAAGAAAGATACAGTGCCGCCTCCTCTCCCTGGGAGAGGAGGTTGGGTGGTGAGGCTTCTCAAGCCATTTCAATATATCTACGCCATTTACGCCATGCTTTTATTTGTGGTGATCATGTTGTTTGTTTTTCCTTTTGTTGTTGCAGGTTCGTTCTTTGGAAAAATAAAGGGTGGAAATATTGTGATGGGTATTGCAAGAGGCTGGGGAGATGTGTGGTTGTTCCTGCTGGGTATTTATCATGTGCGGATTGTTGAACAGGAAATCAGGGAACATCAACCATATATCTTTGTAAGTAATCATAATTCATACATGGATATTCCGCAGATGCTGAAATCTGTGCGACGTCCGTTGCGTATTTTAGGAAAAGCAGAAACAGGGAAAGTGCCCATCTTCGGAATCATTTACAATGCAGCGGTTGTGCCGGTTGCAAGAGGCAGTGCAGAAAACCGGGCAAGAAGTGTAAAGACATTAAAAGCTGTATTAAGCAAAGAAATTTCTATCTATATCGCACCGGAAGGAACTTTCAATATGACAGATCAACCGTTGATTCATTTTTATGATGGCGCTTTTCGACTGGCTGTTGAAACACAAACACCTGTCAAACCAATGCTGTATTTAGATAGTGTAAAACGGTTACACTGGAGCAGCATCTTTGCATTTACTCCAGGTAAATTAAGAACGGTTTATCTGGAAGAAATTTCTCCTGTCGGTTACACGGCTGATCAGCTCAAACAAAAAGTATATGAAGTGATGGAGAAGAAACTGGTGGAGTATAAGGCGAGTTGGATTGCAAGCCCCCCAACCCCCTGAAGGGGGAGTAAATACACACACCAAGTGTTCACTATCTTACTTAATTTTATTGGTTCATGAACATTGAAAATGCTGATAATATTTTTTCTGATCAATCAGTGGAGTCGAGCTCCCCTTTAGGGGCCGGGGGTTTCGCAGATATCATCATACCACTTGCTCTTCCCCGGAATTATACCTGGAGCATTCCTGAACGTTTACAGGAACAGGTAAGGGTGGGTGTGCGTGTGGAAGTGGAGTTGAAAAAGAAACGTTATGCTGGTGTTATTAAAAGTCTGCACAACAACAAACCCTCAGCATTTGAACCGAAAGGAATTTTGAATGTACTGGATGTTGAACCTATCATACATGAACAGCAGTTGAAGTTGTGGCAATGGATCGCCAACTATTATTTATGTTCCGAAGGTGAAGTAATGGCCGCTGCATTGCCAGCACATTTTAAACTGAGCAGTGAAACCATCCTCATGTTTAATGAAGAAATAGGCGAAGATTTTTCTACACTGGATCATGATGAATATTTAGTTGCTGAAGCATTGCTCATTCGCAAAGAATTGAAATTGCCGGAGGTGCAGATGATCCTTGATACATCGCATGTATATCCTGTCGTAAAACGGTTGATTGAAAAGCGGGTTTGCTTTGTATGGGAATCATTGAAAGAAACCTACTCAGCTAAAAAGGAAACCTTTGTTTTACTCAATCCGCAATATGATAATGAAGATCAGCTGAGTGATTTGCTGAACAACTGGAGCCGTGCACCCAAGCAGATGGAATTGCTGTTAAGCTATCTGCATCTCATCAAAACAGAAGGTGAGGTAAGCAAAACTGCTTTGCTGAAAAAAAGCGGCGCCAGTGATGCACAGCTCAAAGGATTGGTTGAGAAAAATATTTTGTTCTTAGAAAAAAGATCGGTTGACCGTTTGCAAAACCTGCCGAGAAATGTTTCCATTGATTTTGAATTAACAGAAGCACAGCAGCAGTCCATAGATTAAATCAGGAAGAGTTTTGAAACAAAACCTGTTTGCTTACTGCATGGTGTAACAGGAAGTGGCAAGACATTACTCTATATCAAACTCATTGAAGAGTATATTAAAAAAGGAAAGCAGGTATTGTACCTGTTGCCTGAAATTGCATTAACAGCACAGATCATCCGCCGCCTGCAAAAACATTTTGGCGGGTACATTGGTATTTATCACAGCAAGTTTAACCAGAACGAACGGATTGAGATCTGGAACAAAATCAAAACAGGTGAAATGAAAGTGGTGCTGGGTGCAAGAAGTTCTCTGTTTCTTCCCTTTTGCTGACCTGGGTTTGATTGTTTGTGATGAAGAACATGATGGTTCTTACAAACAGCAGCAACCTGCTCCCCGTTATCATGCAAGAGATGCAGCTGTGTATTACGCTAATGTAACAGGAGCGAAGGTATTACTGGGAAGCGGCACGCCAAGTGTTGAAACCTATTATAACACCCAAACGGAGAAATATGGTTTGGTTGAATTGAATGAACGATATGGTGAAGGCGAATTGCCAGCCATTGAATTGATTGATACCAAACCACTCTTCAAACAGACAAAAGAAAAAGTAATGATTGCTCCTGCTTTGCAGAAAGCAATTGAAGAATCATTGCAACAAAATAAACAGGTTATTTTATTTCAGAACAGGAGAGGGTATACACCACACCAGGTTTGTAAAGCCTGTGGCTGGATTCCGCATTGCCGTTATTGTGATGTGAGTTTAACCTTTCATAAGTTCAAGAATAAACTGCAGTGCCATTACTGCGGAACAGTGTATCCGACTTTTACAACCTGTGAAGCCTGCGGCAGTCATGATTTTATGCAGCTGAATTTTGGAACCGAAAAAGTAGAAGAGCAGTTACAGGAATTATTTCCCAAAGCAAAGATTGCAAGAATGGATTATGACACGGTGAGTGGTAAGACGGCACATGATCAGCTGATACAGCAATTTGAACAGCACAAAATTGATGTGCTGGTGGGAACACAGATGGTTGTAAAGGGTTTGGATTTTGAACATGTAAATCTTGTTGGCATACTCGATGCAGACAGTTTATTAAGCTTTGCTGATTTCCGGGTGAATGAACGTGGCTTTCAGTTAATGGAACAGGTGAGTGGAAGAGCAGGAAGGAAAGATGCATTGGGTAATGTATTGATACAGGTGGCGAATATCAATCACCCGGTGTTGAAATATGTAAAGGCGCATGATTACAAATCTTTTTTTGCAGAAGAGATCAATGGAAGAAGACAGTTTTTTTATCCGCCGTTTTCAAGATTGATTCAGTTAACCTTCCGGCATAAGTTTAAAGAAGTGGTGGAAGCTGCCTCACAGATGGTGGCTGAAAATATGAAACCCTTGCTTGGGAATTATATGGTTGGTCCGGCAGAACCGGTGGTGAACCGTATACGCAATCAGTATCTCATGGAGCTGGTGTTGAAACTGCCCAAGGATGCGCATCTTCTTCACCAGGCAAAAGAAATGATCCTGGCACAGGCGGTGCATTTACATAATCATGCAAAGTTTAAAAGTGTGGTGATGATTGCGGATGTGGATAAGGTATAGTTATTTGGGATATTGAATTATACCCAAAACTTTATGGTAAAATGTAAGTATTGAAAGAAAGGGTGTTTATCCATTTCCGTTGACAATAAAATCAAAATATTCTCCCGTAGTTAAGTTTATCTTAAGAGCTAGAAAATAATTAATCACCTCGATCAAAAAGGAAATGCCTTTTTCCAATAATCATCGTTAGCTTGACACATACAGTTTATCCAGACAAATCTTTGACCTGTTCTGTCTGTTGCAAAAATTAGTTGTTTTTTGTAAGATGTCATTATTTTAGCTATTGTAACATCTCTTATTCCTTTAAGAACATCCTTATAGTAGGTATTTAAGCTTTTATAAAAAAGTTCTTCAACTTTATAGAAGAAGGGCTAAATATGGCTCTTTATAGTTTTGAATAAAAGGATTAATTTACACAATGGGATGCTAGGGTGGCTCAGAGAGCGCCGTATATAAAAAGGAGCTTTGCTTTTGAGTAGTTGAGTAATTTGTTTTACGGTTTGTCCAATGCTTAACCTATAGCAATACTAATTAAAATGTAAGAATCGCTTTTTGTTGTCACCAACAAAATACTCTCTCCAATTTAATTTCAGAATAAAGAAAAGTGCAGAATACTAACTCTGCACTTTCTATTATGTTTATCGTATTGCCGTAACTCCTTTCTTATTTTTCAACTCTTCAATTTCTGTTTTCAGCTGATTGATTTGCTGCTGCTGTTCAATGATGGAAGCCACCAGTACAGGAATGAGGCTGGTTTCATTGATGGTTGAAATAGTTGCATTTTTGTAATTGTTCTTTCCCAGCATATAAGGGATTCGTTTTTCTTTCACCAGTTCAGGAAACACAGTCTGTATATTCTCGGATAGAAAACCGTATTGTTTGCCTGCCTGCAGATTCAACTGTTTGTATTGTTTGGTATTGTATTCAAAGCTGATGGGTTTTAACTGTGTGAGTTTATGAACCGGGTTGCTGATGGAACTGATGTTCAGTTTTGTCTGCTGATCGTTCAGTGCCTGTGAAAAAACAGCAGTTGAAATAAAAAATGATAATGCAACAAATGAAAAATGCTTTATAGAAATAGACATGTGAAATAATATTTAATGATTTATAAACAGATTGCCTGTAACAGCCAAATGATATTACAGAAGATGATGTGATTGAAAACGGTTCGAGTTTACGCCTGTTCGGGAGGAGGAGTGGGATTGGAGAGGTTGACCTCCTCTGCAAAAGATGAATTAGGATAAGCCGGTTTACTTTTTTGCCCGCTTAATTCTGTAGAAATAGAATTGGCAGCAGCAGTAAAGAATTGACAATGTTCCTTTGATTCTGACTCCTTTTGTTCTTCCTGTTGTTTGCTGCCTTCTTCATCCGTATTAATATGCAGTTCAATGTCAGCAGACAAATCAGTAAATGGAATAACGACTGAAATGCTGTTTAAAGCAAATAGAAAGATCAGGAATATGGAAAGCAATTTCTTTGTCAACAGTCAATTATTTTCGATGTGCAAATTTAAGCTGAACAGTTTGTTTAAATTAATCAGGGTTAATTTTTAATCTTTATTTATGAATTACCCTTTTTGTAAATGAAATGACCTCTTTGTTCTTTTCTGTTACCAGCTGCTAACTTTGGCAAAGTTGTAAAAGCATGATTAAATAAGTGCAGACTGATGAAACTTTGCCAAAGTTTGTTCATACCATCTCCCTGTAATAATAAACCTTCACCCCCTCTTTTCCTTCCTTTGCTGCATTGATCATTGCCTTCGCCACATCAGCAGCCTGTATGCCTTTATACTTTGAAGGAATTAAAAAAGAAAAAAACTGAAATACTTTCTTACCGATGCTTTCTCCCGTCCGTTGCTCTTTCCGGTTGCCTAACAGAAAGGAAGGACGAAACACATGAAAGCTGTGGTATTTGTATGTGGCAATTACTTCTTCCACTTCGCCTTTCAGTCTTGAATAAAAGATCGAAGATTTTGAATCGGCACCTGCAGCTGAAACCAGTAAGTATTGCTGAAAACCGGCTTCTTTGCCAAATCTTGCGGCATTCACAGGGATATCAAAATCAATGGTCCGGTACAAAGCTTTATCACCTTTTACATTGGCATTGGTAGTGCCGATGCAGCTGAAGATACAGTCGCCTGTACCGAGCTTTGTTTGATAATCGGTATAGTTGCTGAAATCGGTGATACATACTTCCAGCTTTGGATGTTGAAGTTCTAATGGTCTTCTTACCAGCACTCTTACTTTGGTAAAAGCATCGTCGTTCAGTAATTGTTCCAGCAAATGAGAGCCGACTAAACCGGTTGCTCCCAGAACTACTGCTGTTTGTCCGTTCATAAATTGTTTATTTTGCAGCTGTATGCAAGTTCATCAAAATATTTCACTGCAGCAATACAATACATTCGGGATTGATGTAAAGGCAAAATTGTTTGCTGATTTTTCCTCGCTGCAAAAACTGCAGGAAGTTCTGGCCTATGCGAGGCAGTTATCACCCAACGCTCAAAAGTTGATTCTTGGCGGCGGCAGCAATCTTTTATTCACCAAAGATGTGGATGGATTTGTATTGAAAAATGAGATTGGCGGAATTGAGCAGGTAAAAGAAGATGAAGACTTTGTTTACTTACGGGCCGGTGCAGGTGTCAACTGGCATGCATTTGTGCAGTATTGTGTGCAGCAGAATTTGGGTGGAGCAGAAAACCTGAGTTTGATTCCGGTAATGGGGGCAAGCCCCATGCAGAATATCGGTGCTATGGAGTGGAAATAAAAGATCTGTTTGAAGAACTGGAAGCTTATCATCTCAATGATAAATCAGTCGTAAAGTTTTCAAACAGCGACTGTGCATTTGGTTACCGTGAAAGTGTATTCAAACGTCAGTATAAAAACCAATTTGTAATTCTGAATGTAACCTATAAGCTGCGGAAGCAACCATTGTTCAATACCAGTTATGGTGCTATTAACCAGGAACTGGAACAGATGGGTGTAACAGAATTATCTGTTCGAAGTATTTCGCAGGCAGTGATCAATATCCGTTCTTCCAAATTGCCCGACCCGAAAGTGATTGGCAATGCAGGAAGTTTTTTCAAGAATCCATCCGTCAGCAAAGAAAAATATCATCAGCTGCTGAGTGAATTCCCTTCAATTGCTGCTTATGCCAATGCAGATGGAACTATGAAACTGGCAGCCGGTTGGTTAATTGAACAATGCGGTTGGAAAGGATATAGAAAAGGCGATGCAGGCTGTCATGCAAAACAGGCATTGGTGCTGGTGAATTACGGACATGCAACGGGTAAAGAAATTTTTGATTTAAGCGAAGAGATTCTGCAAAGTGTGAAAACAAAGTTTGGAGTGGAATTGGAGAGAGAAGTGAATATAGTATAGCCGGTAGTCATTAGTCTGTAGCCGATAATAGTTAAAGAAGTTGGCTAATGACTAATCACTAACAGCTATCGGCTTTCTTCTCAACTCACCACCCAACTCATCACCAGTTCTTTCATAAAACGGTAATGCACTGTTAATGAAAGCGGATCAAATTTTTGAAACTGGCAGATCAGTTTTCCTTCTTCATCATTGCCTTCAATATTCTGAATAGTCATGTGCTGGCGAAAATCAACACCACCATCACCAAACCATTTGAACATCGATTCTTTGGTACTCCATAATAAAGTGGCCAGTTGCAGAAGCTGGGCCGTACTCATCTGTTCATCGAGGAACATCTTCTCTTCATCGGTTAAAAACTTATGACTGATGCGGAAAATCTTATCCGTAGGATGTTCAATATCTACACCAACCCGTTGTTTTGAACTGACAATTGCTGCTGCATAATTGCCGCAATGCGAAATAGAGAAATGATATTTCTCATCGGGCAAAAAAGGTTTTCTTGTATCAGCAATTAATATTTCTGATAAGGGAAAATCTTCAAACAGGGTTGGCAGCAAATAACGGCCCGCCAGGTGCTGCAAACGTTTATGCGGATGCGATACATCTCTTTTTAACGGCACTCTTTCCAGGAAAAAATCTTCTCCTTCTTCAATATGCCAAAGCCCTACTTTTGTGGCGCTGTTGATAGTATGTTGATAAACGAGCGGCATCTCTGTGATTTAGAAATTACATTGCAGCACTGAATAATTAAGCAAATATAACTATGATCCTTTCTGACTCACGCATCCTGGAAGAAATAGAAAAAGGAACCATTAAACTTGTTCCCTACGACCGTGAATGTTTAGGCAGTAACAGCTATGATGTGCATTTGGGCAGTACACTGGCCATTTACAAGGATCATATGATTGATGCAAAGAAACATAATGAAATTGAATACATGGAAATTCCTGACGAAGGGATTGTATTGTATCCGCATATCTTTTATCTCGGGGTAACATTGGAGTATACTGAAACACATGCACATGTTCCTTTCCTTGAAGGAAAATCATCAACCGGTCGTTTGGGCATTGACATCCATGCCACAGCCGGTAAGGGTGATGTGGGTTTCTGCGGTAACTGGACACTGGAGATTTCCGTAAAGCAACCGGTGAAAGTGTACAAGGGAATGCCGATTGGTCAGCTCATTTATTTCCCTGTTGATGGTGAAATTGAAGTGAAGTACAATCAGAAGAAAAATGCGAAGTATGCAGGGCAGCACAACAAACCTGTTGAAAGCATGATGTGGAAGAATAAATTCTGATCAGTTACTGAAACAACGCATACAAAGCAAAACTGGCGAGCCAGTGTTCTCCGCCATAGCCCCCGTTAACAATGTTGGGTAAAGAAGTTGCCAAATGATTTACTGATGAACGCAGTAATATTTTTCGTCTTGCATCATTCACAGGCAATGAACCGGCAATTCCTTTCATACACCAGCTTCGGCTGAAACTTAATCCATCGAGATGAACGATCTGGTAATCGCTTCTGTCGCTTACAACAGGAAGGATGGTAAGATGTTTTAACGATGATAATGTGATATACTGGTTAAACCAGGGCAGAAATTCTTTCTTCGGCAATACTCTTCTCATCAGGTCTGCAACTTCAAGCGAAGGAGAAAGGAAGTCTGATCCGTTTGGTTCCCATGAAGCAGGAACATTTTTATCTTTTTTAAACAGCATCAGCGAAGCATTGATGATACTTTTTTCAAACGAAGTGTTCTTCACTGCTCTTGCATAATCCAATGCAAATACAATTCCGAATGCTGTGTTGGGATGAATGCCTGTTCTGTTGGGATAGGTTTGTTTGGGAAGAAATTTCATCCACAGATCAATGACTTTATTGGTCAACGGTTGAAGCGAAGCATGCCAGCGCTGTGCATCAGCATCATTCCAGTCCAGTAATTCTTCATCTAATTTCAGTAACCATGCCCAACCATAAGTCCTTTCCCATCCAGAGGTAAGTGGTATATCAAAATACTTTACTTCCTGCAAAATGTTTGGCTGAGTAATGGTTTGGTTGATGATATTCCTGATCTGTGCTGCTTCAGGCAGATTGGGGAATTGTTTCAGCAAACGGATCAACATCCAATGTCCGTGAACACAGGAATGCCAGTCGAGACAACCATAAAAAGAAGGATGCAGTTCATGCGGCTTCAGCACATGATCACTGTCGGTAACGGATGTGTGATTGGTTTTATTGGGAAATTCCTGCTGAATACATTTCAATGGCAGCGATGCAAGATGAGAAGCTCCTTTTTCTGTAAGAATTAAACCGGAGCTGTCTTTCTTCATAATAAATAACTCATTCACCTGCGCATGAATATTCGTAGTTGAAAAAGTGAGAAGGAAAGAGAATAGTATGCGGATCAGTTTCATGTGTTTATTATTTAATGCTTATTCAAACTTATTGTATTAAAAGCTTTTGAATTTGCAGAGCAGTTTATAACTCCCGAATTTTTGCTTGTACGCAATTAACCATCCTGTTACTTCAGAATAGCTTCCGATTCCTTTTCTTTGACGGTTTTGTTTCAGATAAAAATCATAAAATGCATCTGTCCAGTCCTGTAAAAAAGTGCGGTGTGCTTTTGCAGAAGCTGCAAAGGTTTTAAAATCTCTCTTTACTCCGGGATGTAATTGCTTGCCGATATCTTTGCAATGGTTGAATCAACTGCTCTTAGATTATTCCATGAATAAAGAAACATATCGAGATAAGCAGAGTATTGCATCAATGTATCTTTTGAATGAGTGGCAGCGAGAAAACCAACAAGGTTTGCTTCGCTTTCACTGGCATAACCAACCTGGTGGGCCATTTCATGCGTTGTAACATAAGGCTGCAGAAAATTGGGTATCTGCACATTCACCTGCCCTTCACCGGTAAATTGATTGTAATAACCCTGGAAGCCGACATAATTTCCGATTCTTCCAAACATAGAAGGCTTCAATGAAACATGTTTGTAATGAATAAACGAAAACTTTTGTTCAAGTTGCTGATATCCTTCAACTGCTGATTGAAACATCCGGTCACGGCTCATTACCGTGTCTTTATGCTGCAGACAGGATTCTTTGGTTGCATTTACTTTCGCCAGCAATACCTGGTTGAGATCTATCAACTGCTGCTTTTCAAATTTTGCGTTTTGCAGGCCGAGCTGGTATTCAATTCCCTTGCGGTAGTAATTTAATCCCCAGAACAGATAGAAATAAACATATACAAACAGGAGAATTATTCCCGCTGTGAAAAGGGGAGTGAGTTTTTTCCTCCAGCTATCTTTTTTATGAAATAAACGCACAATAAATTTCCCGATCTGCCACAAAACGCTGACAGTAACGATAGAATATATGATATCGCCTAAACTGAAAGGGAGCCAGCCAAACAAAACCCTGAGTACAGATGCCAATGCCGGAAAAAAGCCGGATGCATAGTTTTTCTCAATCCAGTCGTGATTGCCCGAAATAAAGAAGATAAACAGGGCAAGGATGGACAGAGCAGTTACAAATGAAATGCGCATCAGTCGGCCGTAGGTCATACTCAAAGTTAAAGGCAAATGGAGAATTTGAAAATTGAAACTGGGCCGGCTCGCTGAGAATTGTACAGCAGTTGCCGATAGCCCCGACCGAAGTGAATACCCCGAAGGTTTTGTGCTTGGCTGAACTTCTGAAAAACGGTTAGCTTTGCACTGTGCCGGGCATTGGTACTCAGCGGAGTAGTAACAAAGGGCGGGAAACTGAAGCAGAACAGGGCATGAACCCTGCTGCTTCTAAATAAAACCCATTTTTCCTTTGGCTGGGAACTGATTTTCGGATACCTTTGCAAACTCTTTAAAATAGGGTGATATGAGCAGCCGCCGGGAATTTGAAATAGCATTTGTGGGTTTAAAGCCCGGCAACCATGAATTTCTGTTTGAAATTGATGACAGGTTCTTTGAAGAATTCGGAAAACAGGACTTTAAAAACTGTAAAGCAAACGTAAAGCTGAACCTGGAAAGAAATTCCGGTTTTATGATGCTGAACTTTGAGGTAGGTGGTACAGTGGGCGTTCAATGCGACCGCTGCGGTAACGACCTTCCATTAGAACTGTGGGACGAATTTGAAATGCTGGTGAAAATGACGGACGATCCGGAGAAAATGAATGAAGAAGAAGAGAGCCCGGATGTATTTTATATCTCCCGTACCGAAAGTCATTTGAACGTTAAGAACTGGATCTATGAGTTCATTAACCTCAGCATTCCTTTACAGAAAATGTGTAAAGAAGATGAAATGGGCGGATCACATTGTAACAAAGATGTGCTTGCACGCCTGGCTCAGTTAAACCCTGAGAAAACTGATAACAAGTCAACGATCTGGAAAGATTTAGATAAATTTAGAAACGAGTAAAAATTAAAAGACATGCCAAATCCCAAACGCAGACATTCGCAGCAACGCAGTGCGAAGCGTCGTACACACTATACGGCAGTGAGTGTTACTTTAACAAAAGACAGCACAACAGGTGAAACACATCCACGTCATCGTGCACATGTGAGTGAAGGCAAACTTTTCTACAAAGGAAAACTAGTAGCAGAAAAAGCTCCTCTTAAAGCGTAAGCTTTCATAACTTCCCTCCATGGTCATAGGAATTGACATGATGGGTGGCGACTACGCCCCTCAGCAGACGCTGTTGGGCGTAGATTTGTTTTTAGCGGATGCTGCCCCCGATATTCAACTTCTTTTAATAGGAGATGAAGAGATTATGCGTCAGCATTTTCTGTGGTTCCTTCCAATATTTCGTTTTTGCATACATCAGAAGTGATTGATATGCACGAATCGCCCACAAGGGCTTTGCGTGATAAACCCAACTCATCCGTAAGTATGGGTCTCCAGTTATTAGGTAATGGAATGATTGATGCCTTTATCAGTGCCGGTAACACAGGGGCTGTTATGGTGGGTGTGTTTTATACCATCCGTGCCATTGAAGGTGTGTTGAGGCCAACCATTGCAACTGTAATTCCAAAAGTACAGGGTGGATATGGTTTGATTCTGGATGTAGGGTTACAGGCCGATTGTAAACCTGAAAACCTGTTACAGAATGCAATACTTGGAAGCATTTATGCACAAACCATTCTTGAAATAGAAAACCCTGAAGTTGCACTGATTAATATTGGTGAAGAAGAAGGGAAGGGAAGCCTGCTTGCACAGGCAGGTTATAAATTACTGAAAGAAAGTAAGCTGATTAATTTTACCGGTAACATTGAAGGCCGTGCCATTTTTACGGGTACTGCAGATGTGATGGTATGCGATGGCTTTACAGGCAACATTATTTTGAAATTAGGTGAATCAATTTTTGATATTGCTAAATCACGCAACCTGAACGAAGACGATTACTTCAAGAGGTTTGATTTTGAAATGTATGGCGGTACTCCTGTACTTGGCGTTGATAAACCAGTGATTGTTGGGCATGGTATTTCAACTTCAAAAGCATTTAAGAATATGATCCTTCTTGCAGCCAAGATGATTGAAACAAAACTGCTGGAGAAGATGAAAGAAAAATTTGTAACGGAGTAAGTTTAAATTTTCTTTTGAGGTATTAATTATAATATTCAGTCTGGTAACAATAAACGAATCGTATTATGTCTGGATTATTTCATGTGTCTCAAATCTGTCCGGTTCGTACAATAAAATCATTTTGCATTTTTTTATTCAAATTTGCATTTTACAGTATCTTAACTATAGTCTTTTTGAATTGTAATGATCCCTATGCACCAATAACAAAAGAGGAACGCATTGGGGATATGATGAAAAATATCAGAAACACTCCTGAATGGATAGCACAGCTTAAAAAAGAGGCAAATGAAAAAGGAGTGTCTTTAGATTCGCTTGTAAAGAAAGCTGCTGTTTTTATGATTGAACAGGAAGATAACAGGAAGAAATCAAGGTTTCAGAGGATCGAAGAAATTAAGCAGGAAATTCAAAAAACACCTGAATGGATCGGAAGCCTCAGGAAAGAATCCGAAGAAAAAGAGGTTCCGTTAGATTCACTCATTAACGCCGCAGCAGGTTTTATAATTGAGCAGCAGGATGGTAAAAGATGATTGTTTTTTGTTGAATTGCACCAATAGTATTGCACGCTGACTTTTCAAAGTACAGATATTCTTCAGTTGATGACGCTTCTGGTCTGCATAAAATAAAGTAAACTCATTGATTTACATTGGCAAAAAAAGAACCCTTACTGTAAATGAATATCTCTCTTAAGGATACCGTTGCTCAAAAGCCGCTTTTTTCAATATTGTTTCTCTGTTTAGTGAGTACTGCAATGCACTGGCAGATATTCACTACTGATTTAATTGGCGTGCATGTATGGAGGCAATCTCAAACCCAGATTAATATTCAGAATTTTGTTCGTTATGATTTTAATATAATGAACCCCCGTAATAATTTTGTTTTTGGTGAAAGCAATATCAAGCGGTTTGAATTCCCTGTTATGCAGTGGCTGGTCGCTGCGGCCGGGAAGATATTTGGTGAATCAATATCAGTAACAAGAATATCAATGTTCCTTATTGGTATTGCCTGTGTAATCGGGATGTTTTTTTTGCTGAAAGCTGTTTTGAAAGATAATCTTACTGCCTTATTGGGTGCGTGGGCGTTTAATTTCTCCCCTTTGTTTTATTATTATACGATGAACCCCCTGCCGGATGTGTTTGCACTTTGCTGCACTGTTTGGTATATGTTTTTCTGTTCAGTTACTTTGACAGGCAGAATACAATATCATTGTTATTGGCCGCATTCTTTCTTGGACTGGCCACTCTTGCAAAACTTCCATTTATAATTTTTGGTTCAGTGGCAGCTGTTTATGTTTTACAGCAATTGCAAAGCAAGGGAATAGCACCGCTGAGAAAATGTTTTGCACTGATATTTGTTTTTACTTCCTTTCTTCTTCCGGCTTTTTTCTGGTACAAATGGGTCATTCCTTCATGGGGCGATAATGGAGTGTTAAAAGGAATTTTTTCTAACAGTGTGTCCACTGAACGCACTATTGAGATATTTAAATTTCATGCTTTTGAGCTGCTTCCTAAGATCCTTCTCAACTATGCAGTTGTTCCATTTTTTTTAGCTGGGTGTTTTTTTATGGTCAAAAACAAAGTGTATGTTAAGGCAAAATGGAGTTTACTGGCTGCCGCCGGGCTGACTGTTATACTGTACTTTCTTTTAGAGTATAATATGATTGATATTATTCACGACTACTACATGCTGCCTTTCTTACCCCCGCTGTTTCTTATTGTTGCATATGGTATTAAAATGCTGCTTATGGTAAGCAGATTTACACGCTTTGCAACAGTTGGGCTGCTGATTCTCCTGCCTTTTTTTGCTTTTCTGGCAGTGAATAATTACTGGAATGTGAGAAAATCTTATTTCAATCCTGATGTTTTTATTTACCGGAAAGAATTAAAAAAAGCTGTTCCGACTGATTCAAAATGTATTATTTTAAACGATGTGTCAGGCTATATTTTTTCTTACCAGGTTGATAAGCAGGGAGCCATCTTTAATGATGAAAATCTGTCTGGAGCATGGATCAGGGATCTGGTTAAGAAAGGATACAGATACATGTACTCAGACTGCAGGAACGTGGATGACAACCCTGAAGTTCAAAAAAGTATTGATCATTTAATAGTGGAATGTGGTTCGGTTAAGGTTTTTAAACTAAAAGAAGAATAAGGTTTGTGCAGGTCTGATGAGTCAACAAAAAGCCCTTAAGCTTAAACTTAAGGGCTTTTTACATTTTTGTGATCCCGCTGGGACTCGAACCCAGGACCCCAACATTAAAAGTGTCGTGCTCTACCAACTGAGCTACGGAATCGTCCAAAATAGTTCTGTTTTTTGGGAGTGCAAAAATAGGGTAATTCGGTTTTGCTCCCAAGTTTTAAAAAAAATACTTTTTACAATCATGTGAGTAAACAATTGAATTGAGTACAGCTGCCGTATTTTTGCAAAAAACAGATCAGAATGGATTTTAAAAATAAGGTGGTGGTTATTACAGGAGGGGAGTGAGGGTATTGGAAGAGCAATGGTGGAAATGATGCTGAATAAAGGGGCAAAAGTAGCTACCTGTGGCCGTAAACATGATAAACTGTATCATCTGCAAACACAGTTCCCCGGGCAACCATTGCATGTAGTAGTTGCTGATGTAAGCAGTGAATCTGACTGCCGGGATTTTATCAACTCAACCATTAAGACATTTGGCGGTATAGATATTCTCATTAATAATGCCGGACTTTCAATGCGTGCATTGATCAATGATGCTGAAATCAGCGCCTTTAAGAGGCTGATGGATGTGAATTTCTGGGGAACGGTTTACTGTACAAAATTTGCGTTACCATCCATTATTGAACATAAAGGAACTGTTGTCGGTATTTCTTCCATTGTTGGCAACAGGGGTATTCCTGGTCGCAGTGCATATTCTGCATCGAAGTTTGCGATGCAGGGTTGGCTGGAAGCTTTACGGGATGAAATGTTTCAGCATGGGGTAAATGTATTATGGGTGTCACCAGGGTTTATTGCCACTAATATCAGAACTGTTGCATTGAATGCTGAAGGAAACCCAATTGGTGAAACACCCATGGATGAATCCAAACTCATGAGTGCTGAAGAATGTGCCAGGCATATTATTTACGCAGTGGTGAAACGGAAACGTTCTGTTGTTTTAACACTTACCGGAAAGGCAACTGTGTTTATGAGTAAGTTTTTTCCACGATTAGCGGACCTCTACATTCATAAATTTTTCTTTAAGGAAGGGAAGCTTATAAAATAAAAATGAAGAGTCATTGATAATGGAAGTATTTGCTTCAGATCGTTTTACATTTATAATTCTTTATTTTTAATTTCCCATTACTAACCATGCCGCTACTAACCCTCACATCAGATATTGAGAACAGGACTACCTGGCCGGGGCAGTAAAGGGCGTTTTATTAAGACAGGATTCTTCTTTTCAGCTGATTGATATTTCACATCATCTTTCTCCGTTCAATGATCCACAGGCAGCATATGTGGTGAGAAATGCTACCAGACAATTTCCAGCCGGTACCTTTCATCTTGTATTGGTGAACATGTTTCAATACAAACCCGATCATTTGCTGATGGCACTTCACAATGATCAGTACTTCTGTATTGCTGATAATGGTCTCATCACCATGATACTGGAAGAACCGCCGCAGGAAGTTGTTGCACTGCAGCTTGATAAATCTTCAGCCCGCCATACACTGGCCTGTACAGAAGTATTTGCAAGAGCTATTCAACAGGTGGCTGCTGGCAAGAAATTAAAAGAGATTGGTGATGATTCAATTTCTATCCAGGTAAGAAATCCGTTACGGCCCATGACTACCAACCAGTACATGGAAGGTCAGATCATCTCCATCGATCATTTCGAAAATGTAATTGTGAACATTACACAGGATGAGTTTGAAGCGCAACGCAAGGGCCGCCGTTTTAAAATTGTATTTAAACGGGATGAAGTGATTGACCGTTTCAGTGAAACCTATGCTGATGTAAATGAAGGGGAGAAACTGGCTCTTTTCAACTCAGCCGGGTATCTTGAAATTGCCATCAACAAAGGAAATGCTGCCGGACTTTTTGGCTTGAAAAAACAGAGCCGTTTGTCAAACTGTCCGTCTGAAAAAAACCCCGAATAGTCGCCAGGAACCGAAGGGGAGAACTGCTGAGCACAGCCCTTGCTCTTATAAATTTATATAAATTGTTTCTGGCATCACTAACGATAAGTTCTATTGTATTGCTGACGTGTAAGAACAAATTGTTTATAAAAGCAATGCAGTACCGTCCCTCTCTCTGGAGAGGGATAAGAGGGAGAGGCCAGAAATGTTGCCAGTAAATTTGCAGTACAAGTGCGATCAAATTCCATGTTTATACCGCCAGTTAAATACAATCACCATTAATATTAAAGGCTGTTAAAAGATGCTTACGTACCCTCATCTCCTTATTTTGCCCGCCCGCATTAAACCGGGTTTTTAAACCAACGCTTTTTATGAATTTCCAAAAGCTCAACAACATTACAGGCTGGATAGTAGGCCTCTTTGCATGTGCCATTTATATCTTAACCATGGAGCCTTCCGGCAGTTTATGGGATTGTGGTGAATTTGTTTCCACTGCCTATAAATTAGGTGTTCCTCATCCGCCCGGTGCCCCCTTATTTATTTTAATGGGAAGATTGTTTACACTCTTTACGCCTAATGATGCGGCGGTTGGTGTAAACCTGATGTCAGCTTTGGCAAGTGGTTTCACCATTATGGTCCTGGTCTGGACCATTACGCATTTTGGAAGAAGACTTGTGCAGAAAGAAAATGAAGAGCTTCAGGGAAACCAGTTGTTCAGCATTATGGCTGCTGGTGTTATTGGTGCTTTAGCTTATACATTCAGTGATTCATTCTGGTTCAGTGCTGTTGAAGGTGAAGTATATGCATTGTCTTCTTTCTTTACCGCTATTGTTTTCTGGGCCATCCTGAAATGGGAGCATGAAGATTCAAAAGCAGGTGATGATGACATGAAGCGCACACATGCAGAACGTTGGATTGTGTTGATTTTCTTCCTCATGGGATTAAGTATCGGTGTTCACTTACTGAACCTCTTAACCATTCCTGCAATAGTAATGGTGTATTATTTCCGCAGGTATAAACCAACATGGACCGGTGGAATTGTTGCCCTGGCAGTGGGTGTAGGAATATTAGGTGTAATACAGGTGGCAGTTATTCAATGGAGCATTGCTTCTGCAGGCTGGTTCGACCGTTTATTTGTAAACAGCTTTGGCCTGCCATTCTTCTCAGGATTTATTTTCTTCTTTGCAGCAGTAGCAGCACTTATCTGGTTTGGCTTAAGATGGGCACAAACAAATCACTGGCGCTTTCTGCGTTTAGGTTTGTGGAGTTTTGCTTTTATGCTTATTGATACTCAACTTATGTTACTACCATATGATCCGCTCCAATGCTGATCCTGCTGTTGATATGAATGATGTAAACAATCCTACTTCATTGGTAAGTTATCTCAGTCGTGAGCAGTATGGCGATATACCATTATTAAAAGGCCAGGTATTTACAGCAGAAGCGAATTATGAAGATGTGGGCGAAGTGTATCAGCGTGTAGGTGATAAGTATGAGGTTGTTGGTACAAAACGAAAAGCTGTATATCCTCCTGAGCAAACAATGGTGTTTCCACGTGTATGGGATGCAAGTAATGATCAGGGACATGCTGATTACTATGCACAGTTCCTTGGCATTGGAAAAATGCAGGATAAACAAACAGGAAAAATTTCTTACGAACGTGATCCTGACATGGCCGATAACTTTAAATTCTTCTTTAAATACCAGATTGGTATTATGTACGGACGTTATTTCATGTGGAATTTTGCCGGTAAACAAAATGATGTGCAGGGAGTGGGTGAAAGAAGAAATGGTAACTGGATCAGCGGCATTTCATTTTTAGATAATGCCCGATTGGGTAATCAGAAACTGATGCCCGACAGTTTGAAAAATAACAAGGCAAACAATACTTTATTCTTCCTTCCTTTCTTACTTGGATTGTTTGGATTAATTCAGCAACTCAGCAAACACAAGCGTGATGGACTGATTGTTGGCCTGCTGTTTTTATCAACCGGATTTGCAATTGTCTTATACCTTAACCAGGCGGGCCCTCAGCCACGTGAAAGGGACTATGCTTATGTAGGAAGTTTCTATGCTTTTGCTGTGTGGATTGGTCTTGGATATTTCCTGGTAAAAGAAATGTTTGAAAAGTTATTAAAGGCGTTGCGGGTTCATATGCAGCAGCTGCTTTTATGTTTTGTTGCTGTACCATTGTTACGGCTACACAGGAATGGGATGACCGCGACCGCAGTAAAAAAAACACTGGCTCCTGATCTGGCTGCTGATCACCTCGAAAGCCGTGCTCCCAATGCTATCTTGTTTACGGTTGGCGATAACGATACCATCCATTATGGTATGCGCAGGAAGTAAAAGGATCCGTCCTGATATTCGTGATCACCGATCAAGCTTATTAGGTACTGACTGGTACATTAACCAACCCGTTATAAAGTAAATCAAAGCGACCCGATTGATGTGATCTGAATGAAGAACAGATTGCAGGCGATAAGGGAATATTGTTTATCATATCCCTGTTTCTCAAACCGATACTTCTTATGTTGACCTGTATAACATGATGAAAGACCAGGCAGGCAGTGATGCAGAAAATAAAATGTACAGGGTACAAAGTGGTGAATTGCTGAATTATTTCCCTGTTAACCGTGTTATTGTTCCGGTTGATGAAAATGTGGTACGGCAGAACGGAACCGTTACAGCAAAAGACAGTGTGGTAAAAGAAGTAAGGTTCCAGATTTCAAAAGGTTACCTGTTTAAAAATGATGCGGCAATTATGAATGTTATTGCAGCCAATAAATGGAAGCGCCCTATTTACTTCACACAGCCTTTGCAGATGGGATTTGATGATTATCTGCGTCAGGATGGGTTAACCTATCGTCTTGTTCCTGTTGCCAATGCAAGAGGTACTGTAAATATGGACTGGATGTATGATAAGGTGATGAATAAATTCAAGTATGGCAGTGCAGATAAAGAAGGAGTTTATTTTGATGAAGAAAACCGCAGGCATTTATTGAACATCCGTAATGCACATACCATTCTTGCAATGAATTTAATTGCAGCGGGTCGTAAAGAAGATGCGAAGAAAGTATTGCAGCGTTGTGATCAGTTAATGAAATCGAAAAATATGCCTTACGGTATGGCTTCCCGTTATGGTAACGACTCATACGATGAAAAAGAGTTTCTATTTTGCCATGACGGCTTTCCAGGCAGGTGATACAGAAATGGGCAAGCGCATTATGGAACAGGTGAAGAAAGATTGTGAACAGCAAATGGCGTTTTACGAATCTGTTTCAGATGGCGATACAAGAACACCATCAGAGTATGAATATCAGATGGCCAAACAATTGGTGCAGGGTATTGATAATGCATTAAAAGAATATGTACAGGGAGTGAAACCGGGATCGGATACAATACCGGCTAACAAAGAAGTTCCGCAAACGATCAAGAACAAGCCTGATACACAGAAATAAAGCAGCAGCGTTTCGCTCTTAATAAATTGCCGGTGAGGCGGAGAGAAGTTTAATACTATTTCCCGTCTTCCCGGCTTTTTTTATTGCTTGTTGTTTGCTTTGTATTCCCTTCAATTGTTTGCACAACTGACACCATATATTTTACAAACTTGGTACTTTGTTTTTCAATCTGTTTGTTCATTTTTCTGTACATGCCAACAGATGAAATACCTACCCGTTGAAAGTTTTCTACATCGCTGATGTCTTTGCTGAGTGTAGGAGTCATGGTTGTTCTTGCACTGGGAATATACACCCATCCAAATGGACTACAAATCCGGTAACAATCAAAGCGGTTGTTGTTCCAATGCCGGCTGCTGTTACAACCGTACCTAACATATTCTGTTTTGTATGAACAAATTCTCACCATTACCAATTTTACCTGGCAACTCGTGGTTTGTACACCCGCTGTTTAGTGAGAGTTTGAATGGATGTGTTTCGCTGTTATAAACCTCCACAAACTTTGTCATCTTTTCAGAATTTCCTGTTTGTATTCAAAATCCTGTATGATCCGTAAGTCGAGCTCCAGGTTCAGTGTTTCAACTTTGCCTCCTTTTTCAGCAGCAGCTCAGGGCTTTTGCAGGAGCTGAATAGAGCAATACCAACAAGACTGAGAATGACAAATGGGTGAATTTTCGCATGGATATGTATTTCTTCTGACGGTAAAATAAGAAATCATCGAAACACTGTCAAGAACCTTTTGGGCCCGGTATTTGTTGTTCATCAACTAACGGCATGCTAAACGCTGTTAGCAGAAATTAAAGTAAATTGATAGTTGATTATGATCGGCCATTTCTTTTCCAAATATGATCCTCGCAAAACGGGCAAAAAACCAAGTTTGAGCAATTGCTCGATCTGTTTACCCAATTGCTTACTTATACCAGCGGTGATGCTACCGAAGCCGCGATTGGTCCAACCAGCTGGATCGCAAATTTCAATTGACCAACGATGAATACGGTATTGGGGATTTTATTGAGGAGCTGAAAGAAAAAGGTTATCTCGATGAAAACAAAGTAACGGTGAATTTAAAATTACTTCCAAAACTGAGCAGACAATACGCAAGCAATCGTTAGGAAGAAATTTCGGGAAGCTGAAAAAAAAAAAAAGAAATCATCAAACCTTAAGCCGGGCATGGCGATGAGATCAATCCCTGAAACAAGGACCTTTCAGTTTGGTGATACACTGGAGCAGATTGATCTTTACCAATTCCATCCGTAATGCACAAGATCAACCACGGCATCGACAGTTTTCAGATGCGTGAAAGATGATTTGGAGATAAGAGAAACAGATTTCAAACGCAGACTTCAACCGTGTTGATGATTGACATTTCACTCCATGAT